>JABLXW010000016.1 GCA_013177945.1 Bacillota bacterium | reverse complement strand
TTTATCCCACCCTATTATTACATATCGCCCTGTGCACTGTCCACCCCCATTTGCAACGAAATTTTCTTTCCCGTGCCCCCAATCGCTGGATTGGTGTGGGGTCTTTTGTTCATGCGTCAGCACTGTGTGGTCACCTCGCAGCAACCGTGAAAAAGACTCCGACCAATGGTTGCGCAGTTGCCCAGGAAACTGCCCCTGCCCCCCGACAGTGCCCCTTTTTATGGCTAGGTGGCGGCTAAGGCGCCATGTATGAGTTTCCTGTGTCATAGGGCAGGGCACGAACCCCTGCTGTACGACGTCCGGCCACGTGCAGCCCAGAAAATCCCGTACCCGACTCTCCCTGCCCACCGGTACGGCTAGCGTTACCCGTACGCCCCTTCTCGGCATACGCTCCAACAATTCTCGCAGCCTCGGCTCACGCAGGACCTCGGGCTCGAGCCCCAGCGTTACCTGTTCGCGGGCCGCTTCCAACTCTCCTGTGAAGGCTTTCTGGGCTTTCCCGACCTCCGGCCAGTACAGCTCAGCGCGGGCACTGGCAAGGCGCCTTCCTACCAGGAACCGGGCCAACTCATCCCCTCGGAGCACTGCTCCCTTGTCTCGTACGTACTGAAACAACTGTCGATGTACCGAACTTTGCGCCAACCGGTTTTCGAGATAATCCATATTGGCCAAGATCACCAGTTTGGCCCGGGCCCGAGACACGGACACGTTTAGGAGCCGAAGCGAGCCTCCCTTCGGGCGAGTTCCTCAGTGGCCCGTTGGGCAACGGCTAAGTCCTCGTCCGTCGCCAGCCGGAAACTCCGGCTTCCATCGGGCCTCAGGGTGATGACGGCGATCATCCGGGCGTCCTTCGTCCCGCCCCTTTTGGCTCGGATCTGCTCCCGCACCCGCTTGTAGGGGGTTGTGTAGCCGCACACCGGGCAGGTGGCGGAGAAACGCCTCACGATGGGTGGCTGCACCTCGCTTTCCGCTTTGGGCTCAAAGAGCTCAAAGACCACCTGCTTTCGCGCCTTGTCCCCCCGATAGCGCAGCGCCACCCGCTGCTTCTCCTTGCGGGAGAGCCAAAGGAGCCCCACCAGGGGCACCTCGGCCCCGCAGCCTGGTCCTTCGCAGCGGATCGTCCGTGCCCAGAGATAGGCCAGGGGAATCGAGCCGTCTGGCTCCTTGGGATAAAACTCCTGCAGTTCTTCGGCCACCCGCTCCCGTACCCACTCGCCCCACTTACGGACGGTTTCGGCCAGCCGCTGGCCGTAAGTCGGAAGGTACTCCAGGGCCACCTTGTTGAGCAAGACCGCCACGGGGTTGAGATCGCCCGCAAAGGCGTCGGCCCCGATGCGCAGGGCCTCAAAGGGGATGGAGCCGATGCCGGCGAAGGGGTCCACCACCAGGGGCGGGCCCTCCGGATGGGCCGCGCGCACCAGCCGACGGGCAGTTTCCACAAAGGTTCGATTGGTGGAGTTCTCCCAGGCAGCGAAATGGCCGATGAAATCCAAGAGTGTTTGTCGCAGCGCCACCGGGTCGGAAAGATCCCGACCGGTGAACGGCTTCAAAGCTTCCTGGGTTTCCCGGCGTAACGTTTCCGGACAGCGCTCGTCCGCGGGATCGGGCAGGAGCGTGGCCATCAGCACCGCCCGGCAGGCGGCCAGGGCGAGTAGCCCACCACACGTGGAGGGTGTGCAGGTGCCCTTTCTTCACGTTCTGGTCCCGGCGCGAATACTCGGAGATGATACGGATGGGCATCTCATCGGTTTCGATAAGGCGGCGTACGCTCTGTCGGTCCATAACCACCATCCTCCCGTGGAAACCCCTTCGCTCGATTTGCACGAGCGGTTATTTTACTCGTGACGTTCATAATCTCCTGCTTGTCAGCCATGTGAAGAACTCGGAGTCGGGATGGGTGTTACGAAGTCATCCCGCATTCGGAATGCGGCAGATGAACCGTGCTCTACCAGCAAGTCGAGCAGAAAGAGGACGGCTTCCCGCAGGTGCCTTTGACGCTTCAGTTCGAGGGGTCTGCCGTAGACGTATCGCTGGAGTAAAACTTCCAGCAGTAAGATAGTGTCCCCTTTCATCAACATCTTCCGTGGATCTCCTTGCTGGAGACGCTTGGCGACGCGCATAAGTGCTTCGGGAAGCGATTGCTCTCCGACGTGGTACAGGAACTTAAGGTAGCTATGCAAAACCGTTGAAGACGGCGGTAAGCCCTCGAATAAGGAGTGGACATTTCCTGCGTGTCCTTCCAGGCTTCGCCAGTGGCGAACCCCCTCTTTCCACCACGTTCCGAGAAAAATAGCCGATACCATTTCCGTTCCTCTTGCATACTCATCATCGATCCTTGAAAGCCAGGTTGCCCGCCGCACGCCGCCTGCAAACTGCTCCCAGAGTGACCAGAACTGCGGGGTATTTGGTTGGCGATCTTCAGCAGCGATCAATCCAAGTAGAATCCAATAGACTTTGTCCGGATGACGATCGATGGCATCAACAATAGGCCTTACGATGCTTAATGCGCTGTCAGCTGGGGTGCGGAGTAAGAATTCCTCAAGCAAATTGGTCAGGGTGTCCTCTGTCTCATAATCCCTTTCTAGACGCTCTGCGTATCGATCTCGGCGCCTATCGTCATCCGAATCCCACCATTCGACAAGCGTGGATGCAAGCCGCTCGAACGCCGCAATCGCTTCAGGCTCGGTAGGTGCCTGCTCGAAGATCGCAAGGATGTATTTGTTGGCCTCGGCTCCAAACCAACTGGAGGTGTCCATCTTAGTGTAGGCATCATTCGCAATGCCATCGGCTTCAAAGAACCGCTGGCGAATGAGAGCAGCAGCATCCTTCTGGATCTCGTCGAGTTTTCTCTGCTGTGCATACGGTTTGCTTCTCTCTGCGTCTAGTGCCTCCTGTACCAGCTTTGCTTCCATCGCAAGTGCGTTTACACAACGTAGGGTTAAATCACGATCGACCGCCCAGAGATGCTTGCCGATACCTAATGCCGCATACCAGCGGACTTCATCAACTGCATGAGTTAGGGCTATTACGAGTGCGCGCCGAACTCGGTCCATTTGGGCAGTATTCAGGTCCTTTCCCAGAAGCAGAGGTAGTACCCACGCACACGGCCGGTCGGCAGACATGCTGTTTCGTTGCACACGTGCAAGGTGATTCCACTGGTCTGATTCTCGTTCTATCTCTGAGCAAACAACATCCACGCACCAGCTCCGCTCATCCTCCGACATTTCATTCCAGTGGTCACGAACGCAGACAGCGGCAACGACGCCTGGACCACCTCGACCCAGGTCGTAATCTTCACCACCGTCACCTTCGACGATGATGGAACGAGCCTCTTGCAATCTCTGCCACCACTGGGTGGGATCATAATTAGCAGCTTTTTCGTAGTTGAAAGTTTTAAGCCCCCACATCAGCAGGTCGAACCTGGCATTGACGGACTGCCTCTGGGCGTTGCTTTCGTCCACCATCTTCTTGAGATCAGACTCAGGCTCCTTGAGAGCTAAGCGAATGAACTGTCGGCCAGTTTTTTCAGAAGAAGTTGGCTTCCTTGGGGGATCAGAGGCCTTGACTTCGTTCTCGGCTACGCCGTATTGGCGCAAGTCCATTCGATGAAGCGCCAGTCTCCAGATTCGGTCGCTCTCGTACTGCTCCGCAAGCGGTGGCATCGCAGCACGGTGTTCATCTATGATTCTGTAGACCTGCGGAGCTAAGGGCCCTAATTGCAGATTTAGAATTGCATGCTCCAGATCCCAACGCCGATGAGGAAATGCATCCGCTTCCTTCCGCTCCGTTTCGTAGATCTTTTTTCTGGCATCCAGTTGAGGTAGCAAACCTGCTATCCGGGAAGGAGCCTGAGATTCACTCGCAAGCCGTTGCCGATCGAGCAAGATGCATTCTCTCGATCGGAGCAAGACCAAAAGAGTTTCACCGGACGCATGGGGATGGGCGGTTGCGATGCTTGCGACCACCGCCGTGAGCGCGGCAGAGTTGCTCTGTTTCAGAATGCTCAGGAGGACTTCATCCAATTTGTCTGGGTGAGCCTCCGCAAACTCCAGAAACCACCGCTCCAAGGCCATGAGAAGGGATTGCAGCACATACGGACCGACCGAGGTTCCTCGATATAGGTTCCAGAGCCGAGCGTTACACCACTGCTTCCGGATGGTTCCATCCGGGAAGGATAGTGTGATCTCGAAGGGTGGTTCAATATCGCACGGCACTCTCGGGTGCGCATACCATTTGGCGCTGTGGTTGAAAACGTCGATGATGAAGTTAAGACCCTGTTGAGGATGATATCGGAGAAGCGAAAGGAAGGGGCCGCGATACGCGCTCGCTGGGAAGAAGTCAAAGCTTCTTTGTCGCTTAATCCCAAGAACGGGTTCAAGGTACAGGTCAATTGAGTAGCGCCACTCCCGGCTAATGTCGGCCTCCGAGCACAGCAGATACTCCTTTGCCACTGATACTACAAGCTCAGGCATATCCCTGGCTGCCGGCATGCCTTCCAGATCTTCAAAGATGATCTGCCGCAATTCTTGCGCTAGGCGACCTCGCTCATCGTCGCTGCAACGTCCTTGCAAAAGAGCGGTGAAGCGCTCCGGGTCCGCCTTCGGAATCTTGGCAATCACCTGCAGTGTCCGTTTCCGCTCCGCTTCCGCCCGGTAGTCATCAAAGCCAGGCAGGAGCCAGTGAGCGATCGCTGCGACGGATTCGGCCCCATCTGGGTAGGGATTCTTCCAGGTAACCCCCCGAGCCCAATCCTCTATAAGCCCAAGAAGCAACAAGCGATCTTCCGAACCGAATGAGTATAGATGCTTTAGGATCAATTTCAGAACGCACGCCCACGCCGGCCCGTCCGGTATGTTGAAGAGCGATGCTGGAGGCACCAGCGTTTCAAGCCAATCAGGGGCGGTTACGCATGCAACCCGCAGAAGATGGATCACCCGCCGAAGGAGCTGCTTATTGTTCGCCAAGAGCTCCTTGTTATGGCTCTCCAAAAAATCCGTCGCGTATGGCGAACGCAAAAGCGACACCAATGTGTCGTCCCGGAAGTGGTTAGGGAGATCGCTATTACTCACTGCAACCCGAAATAATGTATCTGAACCGGCGCAATTGCGTTGGACGAGTTCAGCCACCCACTTGCGGTATGCCCTCCGTACAGCAGGGTGCGTACCAATAGCGGCGGCAAAGTCTTGGACTGCGTCCTTGTGCCTCACATACTGCTCTTCTATCCAATACAGGATCGCCCAGTCTTCAAGGACGTCATGCGCTGGTGCGACGAGCACATCGCTTTCGGGGTGAGACACGATGAGCGAGTCGTTCCGGAGAGCGCTCACAACTTGAGGATCGAGGTCTCCGCAGTCAGCGTAGGGGGATAGTCTCTGCGCCCGCCGCAGGGCGATTTGCACGAACGCATCCGACCGCCGGCGGGGCATCCCGCCTGTGCTACGATCTTCAGCGCGGACGATCTCCCGCCAGAAGAGCGCGCGGAGTTCCCACTCGCTCTGGGGTAGCGCACGTTCTGCCGACCAGTTGATCTGAAGGGCTTTATCAAGGAAGTAGGGGTTACGAAGCATCTCACGAAGCGCTGCGTTGTCGAGAGGGCGGGCCAAGGTAGGGTATTCAGCCTTTACCTTACCCAGTTCTTCATCGTCCAAGGGGGGAACTTTGACAACGGAATGGCCGAACCCTGCGCGCTGTAGCAAAGCAGAACGAACGAGATCGGTGGAATAGTCACGGCACGTCAGAAGGAGGCGCCAGCTCTTATCTTGGGCTACAAGTACGAGAAGATCGAAGAAAGCATCACGGGGGAGTTTTTCGAGGAGGCGTTCTACGCTTTCGACCAATAAGACTTTCCGAGCTTGGCTGGCGAGGATCGCTTGAAGCTTTTTGCCGTTCGCTGGGATCTGGCTACTTTGCAATGCTTCATCCAAATGAGGGCGTGCAAACTCCTCTGCGCGGAAGCTGAACGTGAAATGATCACGGCTAAGGATACTGATGACATCCTTAGCAATGACAGACTTACCGATGCCAGCAGGTCCTGAGATCAAGACCACTTGGGTGCATTCCAGCTGTTCGATGACCTGCTGTACCAGCCTAGGGCGCCCCAGGTGAAGGTCCTTCCCTATCGTAGAACGGATACCATCGAGGATAAGCGCGGAATGCTCTTTCAATGCTTGTAAAGCACGGTGTTCATTTACACCAATAGGCGAATGGCGTTGCCGCAAGTTCTCGGGAAGGTCCTCGTACCTGAAGCTACGAGCCGAACTCATCCCCCGGCTCGCTTCTTGAAGCAACGCGTTCCACGTTGCTTCCGCAGCCTCAAGCGCATCATGTTCACTTGCTGTGTATGCAAGAAGATACTTGATATTGGCTTCCGTTTGCCGCGTGTCAGTGCACAAGTCCAGGCTAAGAACGTGCAGAACGCGGAGGAACGGCCAGAGTTCGGCCGCAGACAAGCTTCTCCCCTCGACCTCACCGATGATCTTTTGGATTTCCTCACAGTACTGAGCAGCTTTTTTGCTAACGAATCCCGGTGCCGCCAACCGATGCTCAAAATCGCTAGCATCACGAGATGCACGTGCACAGTCCAGGAGCCCAGAGAAGTGTTCAAGGAGCGTGTTCGTACCTCGCTGTGTGACGAGGGCGAAACGGTCGGTATCCGGCGAGAAGAGATCGGAGTTCTGGAAGTCCCCCCAGAAATCCTGCATCGCCTTCTTGCATTCGGCATCAGCAGCACTGACGGTAAAAGTTCGCTTTACTTGACCCGCTAACTTCCGGCGCTCGCCTGAACCAGTTTGGCCAACAATCAGGAAATCATCGGTGTGCCAGCCAAGATGCGCGGTTTGTAGATGTACTTCTACGACCAAACAGTCGAGCAATATGGGCGGGATAGCCCGCACAAGGAGTTGGGCAAGCCAGTAGGCAACGACGTGTTGCTCAAAAAAGGTGCCTGCTCCACTGGTAGAAGCGGGACTTGATACGCGTCCCACGTTCAACGCACCGGTCTTTCGATCTGCTACGGTATGAGGGGTTTTTCCTTCAGTTTCCTTACCCATGGTTATCGACCCTCTCTATCAGCAAGCATCACACAATGTCTAACAATAAAGCTCAGCCCCTGTCGGGGCACCGAAAGAGGTGAGTGGGCTGGAGTCGTTAGAGATACACCACTCCTAGGTGAGTCGGCTTCAATCAGTCGCCACATCTCCCTCATCTTGGCGAATTGCTTGGGGCGCAAGCTGATAATACTCAATCTTCACGATAGGCTCCCACGGTAGCCGCGCCGGGTCCCGGATGGGCACGAGTTGCGGACGGGTAGCGCAATGGAAGACCACGTAAAGCCAGTAGTCGCCGCCCAATCGTGCGGCAGTTTTGTACTCGTTGCGGGTCAAGACCACCGGGCCCGTGCCAGCACGTCCTTTGACCTCAATGAAGTGAACACCGCCGCTGGTGGGGTGCCGCGACAGGATGTCAAAGCCGCGATCTTCGGCGGAGACATCCTCTGGAATCCAACCCCTTTCCCGCTCGTAGCGCATGGCTTCCTCCATCGCAATGCGCTCAACTTCCTCGTCGCGGATCACCGGCGCGAAATTCTCTCGCTCCGGGTGAGGGAGGACCAGAGCTGAGCCGATGTGGGTGAAATCAGCGATGGCCAGTTGCCGCTCCCGCTGGATTTCCCGGCATCGCCGTTCCAGCCGCACGTTCAACTCGTCCAGCCGCCGTTCGGCCTCGCCGAGCGCTAAAGCCACGTCCTCGCCTCGCTCCTGCCGCTGCAGGAGTTCCACCACCTGCCGTTGCTGGCGGTCAATGAGGGTGAGAAGGCTCACTTCTACATGCCGGGCAATGGTATCCAGCTCTTTATGGCGTTCCTCCCGGACTTTTTCCAAGAAGGGCTGAAGCCCCCTCTCCAGTAGAAATCGCTCTACTTCTGTACGGTCAAGGGCGATTGGCGGCTTCATAGTGATTTTAGTCTCCGCGGGGGTCAGGTCTAAAAAGGCGGTGGGCTGGCGCAGTCGTATCTCACCCGAATCGGCCACTTCTACGACGAAGAGTTGTCGGTGCAGCGTATTTCCACGCCCATCGGCGATGGAAGCTGCATAAACCTCAAGGCGCGAGGGTGTTGTGCGATTTAGATCGTAGAAAACTGCACCCCGACGAAGGTCTGTCTGGACTTTCTCCCAGACATCCTCGCGGACGGCCTCAAAGAGCGGATGGCCGGGGGTGACCCACTCCAGCGTGGGGTCTTCGGTGAGATGTCGTTTGTCGAAGGTGATCCGACGGTATTCTCGTCCCAGCGAGCCGAAGCGAGGCTCCAGACGCTCGCCCACTAATTGAAGGTGCCTTGGAATGCGGCCTAGGGTATAGATTCCGTTACGCCCCTTTGGGGTGGGCAGTGCGGCAACAGGGGCTGCCTGAAGGAAGAACTCCTCCACCACTTCAGGGACGAGACGCCGTTCTTTCGCCTCGGCGGTGCGTCCTAAGATAGCCGAAAGGTTCAATTCTTTCTTGGCCAACCCCTCAAGAGTAGAGTGGCAGATTCGTGCAAACCGTTCCCTGTCAAAGTCTCTTACGACTCGATCGAGAACTGCCTGCTGTGAGAGCGTCCTGCATAGAGCTCTCTAAGCAAACGCTCCAGATAGTTGGCGGGTACGATCTCTCCGACTACATCAAAGACCTGGTCGCTACCAAGTTCACGGCGGATTTCTCTCAGGCGCTCCAGTAACCGCTCCAGAACCTGTCCTTCCCGCGTGTTGGCCGCCACGAAGTTGAAGATGAGACAATCTCGCTCTTGGCCATAGCGATGGATGCGGCCCATGCGTTGCTCGAGCCGCATGGGGTTCCACGGGATGTCGAAGTTGACCATCAGCCAGCAGAACTGAAGGTTAATACCTTCGCCTGCAGCTTCGGTGGCCACCAAGACCTGGGCCTCTTCGCGGAACTCCCGTTCGGCGTAAATCCGGGTGCCCGGGGTATCCCGGTCGCCGACTTTCATTCCCCCGTGGATCTGCGTGACTTTCAGCCCCCAACCGGGCCGCTCCTTGTTCCCTTTCCCGAGCCGCTCAACCAGGTAGTCCAGTGTCTCCTTGAATTCCGTGAAGATCAGTAGCTTTGTCTTAGGGTTGCCAAAGATGTTCTGGTCCGTGAGCACTTCACGGAGCTTGTTCAGCTTTGAGGACATCTCTCGTTCCTCAAGGGCTCGGGCCTTTCGTACTAAAACCCCGAGTTCTTCGATTTCTCGCTGGATTGCTTGACGCTCCGATGGCAGAGAGGCCTGCTCAACTTCCTCCTCCAACCGGGCGACTTCGTCTTCCGGCAGCTCGTCCATCTCATCCAGCCGTGTTAGGTCTGCCACGACTTCTGGTTGAGGACAGCGCAGGCGGTCCTCCAGCTTCTGGAGACGCCGCTCAAGACTCCGGCGGACTGCATGAATACTGGAAGCAAACCGGCGCTGATACATCGCCATGGTGAAGCCCAGGGCCCGACCGCGGGCCGAGGGATCCGCTGCTGCACGAATGGATTGATCCTGTACATACCGGGTCAAGGCCTCATAAAACTCAAACTCTTGGCCATCTAATTCAAAACGGACCGTACGCACCTCTCGGTTCGTAAACAACCTGCGGACCTCGCGGTATCGGGATCGGGAAAAGTTACAAGCGCCTCTTTGGTCCGCCGGAGATAGAAGGGGGCGCGATTGCGCTTCATGGCTTCCTCAAGGCTGCGAACATCGCCGTATACGTCTCGATCCAAGAGCTGCAAAAAGAAGCAGAAGTTCACGGGGTCTCCCTTGTGGGGCGTACCGGTGAGCAGTAAGAGATGGTGCGTCTTCTGCGAAAGGAGTTCTCCAAGTTTGTAACGCTCCGTTTTATGTTCGGGATCGCTGGCGCTCATCCTGTGAGCTTCGTCCACGATAATTAGATCCCAAGTCGTTCGGCCAAGGCTTTCCAAAACCTCTTCACGCTTTGCCCAATCCATGGAAGTGATGACTTGAGGTTTGTCCTGCCAGGGATTGACGCCATAGGCGTTTCTTAGATCTACTCCTCGGATGATGTCAAACCGCTCACGGAACCGGTCCCGCATCTCCCGTTGCCACTGGAAGGCGAGGTTGGCGGGTACGACGATGAGAGTTCGGGTAACGAGCCCCCGGACCTTCAGCTCTTTGAGAAGCAAACCCGCCATGATGGTCTTCCCGGCCCCGGCGTCGTCGGCCAGCAAGAAGCGGATCTGGGGCAGAGGCAAGATATAGTGGTAAACCGCTTCAAGCTGATGAGGAAGTGGATCCACGCGGGCGATGGAGAGAGAGAAATAAGGGTCATATTCGTAGGCCAAACCCAAGCGGGCCGCTTCAATCCCCAATCGGAACCGTAACGCATCGCCATCAAAGGAGGCTTCGGCGGGAATGATCTTTAGGGAATGGACCTGGTCCGGACTCAGAAGGCGCTCGTGGTAGTGTTGGGTGCGAAGCCCCTGTCCTCCAACTTTCAGATTAGCCCCAATGGGTTGCACGAATAGAGCCCGGATCGGCTCTGGGAAAATCTCCCCTTCGAGAACGACACCGGGTTGAATGAGGGATTCTTTATCACTCATAGATTACGCCCTCCAAAAGCAACTTACCAGCCACCATGAGAATTGGAACTGATACGCTCACCCTTCGGTTTCACGTCCCGCGATGCCTAGCTCTTCTTCGAGGCCTCTCACCAGGCACTGCTCTGGGCTTTCGCCAAGTTCAAGCTTGCCACCAGGGAATTCCCACTTGCCGCCCGCCAAAGCCCACCTGCCGCCGGGCAATGAGTACCTTGACTCCATTACGAATGAGGGCTACAGAGGTTTTGGAGTTTTCCTGTTCAATCGTCTTCAACACGTCATCAGGTCTTTTTCCTGGATATGCAAAGCATTCTCACGAATCTTTATACCATCCCTATCGCTCTGATTTTCCAAGAATATCCCCTCCAGAAGCCAAGGCCTGCACACCTTGCACGGGATATAACCCTGCCGGATCGCTTCTTCCCTGCTTCCAAAGTCCACCCGGTTGGCCGGGCTTATTCCCGCAGCCCACCAATCTGACCGCCGGAATTTTTCACCTCAACGTCTCCTAACAGTGCGCCTCTACGTCTACCTTCCGTAGAGGAACCAACACAATGCCTCGTAACTATAATCTGTATACTTCCCACCCCTGAAGCAGAACAGGTTAAAGTTAATCCAAATAAAAACACCACCACCCGCTTTCGCGTTTATCCGCGAAAAGCTTGGAAACCTCTCTACCTCTGGCTGTGTACATTCCTCGCACCAGCTCCGCCTTCTCCCCCTGACCGAGGACACGTACACACTTTTTCCCTTTTTTTGTCTCCACCTTCTCGATTCGTTCCACCCCGAACTGCATACACAGCGGCCTGGCATCGGCCAAAGCCCGGGCCACCGCGTCTATCTGATCAGAGGAAAGCACCGTCTTTTCTTTAGCGCAGCGCCGCAAATACCCCACCAACTCCGCCCCGCCGCGGAAGACGGGCATGGAGCAGTCCTCGGCCTTCAGCCACCGGCAGCGGGTGAAGAGAACCACGGGGAACACATACTCTCCAGAATCTCCTGGCAGGCACAGCTTCGACCCCTTGAGCCACTCCGCAAACAGTCGCTTATGACGCAGGTTCTGCTTCGTGGGGCTCTCGCAGCGCACCCAGGAATTGCCCTCCTTCCGCTTCCAGTTATCCTTGTACCCCAGAAAGGCCCCTTCCCAGGCTTTGGTCTCCACCAGAAACATCCCCGGCGGCCCGATCAGCACGTGGTCTATCTGGACGAACTCGTCCGGCTCCGGTTCTACTACGGCGTCATTGACCACAACCCAGCTGTTCGGCAGGAGGAGCCAGAAATGCAAGAAAGCGTTGTCTTCCCCGCCTTCTCCTTTGGCTTTGTCCCTGGCCCGCACGGCGTTGAACCGCCACTCCGCCAGCGGCCTGACGGCCCACCTGAACCAGGATGGCACTTCCTCATCTATGCGTTCGTGCATCTCCTTCCTTTCGCGTTCCACTTTCTCCCGGATTTTTGCCCGGAAAAGCTCTTTTATCTCGCGGTTCTGTTTGACTATGCGGGCTGGCATATCCAACGCCTCCCTTCACACGTAGAACCCTCTTGTGGTTGAAAAGCCTTTCACAGTTCCGCTACCTCTAAAACTTGAAGCTACGACCCACACAACCTACAGCAAAATTCGCAGAAAAGAGATAAATTTCATGGAACAACATAAACCAGCGCGCCTTTTCCCTGGTATTCCGGCGGAATCTCGCCGAGTGGCCAGCCAGGTTTAGTGGTCTCAAGGTAGAAGTACTTGACCCCATCCTTCTGGTAATAGCTTCCCCAGCAGTCCGGGCACTCCACCCCCACTGCCATGTGGCCGGGGTTGCCGCTGAAAACCAGAAGCGCTGTTCTGTAACCCATCGCCTTAAGAATCGCGGCAAGCAGGATAGATTTGTCCTCGCAGTCACCGCCATCCACCAGCGTCTCAACCGGATACCTGGGGTACTCTCCTTTTTCGCTTACGTAGGGTATTGCTTCCTGGACGAACGCCGCCGCAAACTCTATTCTCTCTCTGGGAGTCCGGGGCGCTTTTTCGGCAATTGCTCCGGCCAGGGTTCTCACCAGTTCGCTGTTTTTCTCTTCCGTCACGTAAGGCACATATCCGTCAAGCATCCGCCGGTACTCCGCTTCCCGGTACAATCGCTGCAGTTCCAGGTATTCCGACCAGATCCGGTCTAGATCGCGTTGAGCTTCATAATATGCGCTCATATACGCCTGGTATTTTCGCCAGGCTTCGTAGTAAGAATCACCTGGCAAAATCCTGCACTGTTGATACCAGAAATCCATGTAACGCTTAAGCTCTTCCGCTTGCTGCTTCAGGTTGTTGAGCCGCTCCAGGTACTCTTTCAAAACGCGTTCGTGGATCCTGGGCTGGCTTCCGTAATACCGGTACATCTCTTCCGGAATGGGCACCCGCCACGTCCATTCGTTGCCCTGCTTATCGTGCCACCTGTACTCTTTTACAATTGCCTTATAGTTCGCAGCAGGCTCCTCAAGCGCCCCTTCCTGTTTATTGCCGGCCGGAAGTGACCCCGTCTTGCCTGTTTCGTCAGGAACTCTAACCACAACAGTTTGAGATGCAGGATCCCATTCTATGGCCACGCCAAGAGCATCTGCCAGCCAGCGGATCGGCAGCATGATCCGGCCTGTAACGATTTCAGGAACAACATCCATGGTTACAGCTGCACCGTTCAGCAGCATTATATTGCTGCCTATGGTAAACTGAACAACACGATCACCCTTAATAACAGTGACTTTACCAGTTGTGGCATCCCACAGGACGTTGTCGTCAGCTACACCTGCCACGTTTGCCGCAAACCGCAGGGGCAGGAATGTTCTCCCTTCTTTAATGTACGGAGCAACATCCATGACAACAGTATTACCGTTCAGCAAATACGAGTTTTTGCCTATTGTGAAAACTGCAGTATTTCCACCACCGGCCCGAGCAGGAGAAACAAAAATAAAAAGCATTGCTATTGCTACTATTGCTACAACAAGCAAAATGGCAGGTTTTCTCATCCTTCTCATCGCCTCCCTTTACGGCCCGTACACCTTGCCCGGCCTGTACCCGGTACTCAGGGCCTCTTCCCCGGTCTTAAACTCCACCCGGTTCTGCGGCGCTATCTTCTGCGCCCACTCGCAGGCGGGAAGCACTCGCAGGCGGGAAGGTGGAAGACCTTCGACCGGGCGCTGCCTGTATAGTTTGTACTGCTGGCCTGCTTCGCGGCCCCACCGCCCGGCACCGGTGCGGCTGCCGCGTTGTACTATTCGCCAATATGAAACTTTTTCCTGCCGCAGCATCCCGCGCAGGATTAAAAAAGCACCACAAGTCCTGCCCCATCAACATCTACGCCAAAGCCCTGAAGAGTGCCGATGGGGATGCCGCCGATAAAATGGACAGCATCCTGACTAAGTGCAGGGGAACACCGTGAGCTGCCCCCAAATTGTCCCCAAGTGAATGTTTATGTGGCCCCCGGCAAAAAATTAAGTCCCGCAAAAGTTTGCGGGACTTAGGTTTATCGCTGGAGCCCACAACCGGGATTGAACCGGTGACCTCCGCCTTACCAAGGCGACGCTCTACCTACTGAGCTATGTGGGCATGGTTGCGGGGACCGGATTCGAACCGGCAACCTTCGGGTTATGAGCCCGACGAGCTACCAACTGCTCCACCCCGCGGTATGGTGGAGGGGGCAGGATTCGAACCTGCGAAGGCTGCGCCGGCAGATTTACAGTCTGCTCCCTTTGACCACTCGGGAACCCCTCCACGTTTGTAATATTGGCTATTATGGAGTGATCATTATGGAGCCGACGAGGGGACTCGAACCCCTAAACCTGCTGATTACAAGTCAGCCGCTCTACCTGTTGAGCTACGCCGGCATGAAGGAAGTTTCAGCACCTTCTATTATACAAAGGAATCCCCGGCAGATCAAGTCGCTCGGGGTTTTTGCTCTCACAATAGATTTGCTTTCTTCTGGCTGCGAACCAGGACTAACCTGTTTCCCTGCTCGATCTAGTGTTCGCGCCTTTCCAGATAACGTTCCAGCTTCCGCTTCACCCGCTGGAGGGCGTTATCGATCGACTTCACATGCCTTTTTAAGTCCGAGGCCATCTCCTGGTACGATTTCCCCTCAAGATACGACATCAACACTTTCCACTCCAGAGAAGTTAAGATTTCTCCCATCTTTTCTTCAATGTCATCGAATTCCTCACGGCTGATGATGAGTTCTTCCGGATCGCTTACCTTTGAGCCGGAAATCACATCAAGCAATGTCCGGTCTGAGTCTTCATCGTAAATGGGTTTATTCAGGGAAACATAGGAGTTAAGAGGTATGTGCTTCTGGCGGGTTGCCGTTTTGATGGCCGTAATAATCTGCCGCGTGATGCAGAGTTCTGCAAAGGCCCGGAATGAAGAAAGCTTATCGCACCGGAAGTCCCGAATCGCCTTATAAAGCCCGATCATCCCCTCCTGAATGATATCCTCTCGGTCAGCACCAATTAAAAAGTATGATTTTGCTTTTGCCCGGACGAAATTTTTATACTTGTTAATCAGGTGCTCTAGGGCGACGTCATCTCCATCTTTGGCAAGTTCTACTACATCTTCGTCTGCCATAAACTGGTACATGTCACATGTCTCTCGCTGCGCGAGATTACCCATTCCGAACATCGCCTCCGTGAGAGATTTCAAGGTGTGTACATGGGCCCTTATTCAGTTTTTAAAATTTTGAAAAACCACAAGAAATTCTTCACAAGCTTCCAAGCCAAATAAAATCGCCTGTCCATTATCTTTCTAAGAAAAAAAATGGAGGCGTTGACGGCAGACTTTACTTTGTGGGAACACTCTGATTTTGGCTTGTCCGCAATACCAAGACCAATTATACGAAAACTTCAGGTTAAAGTCAAGGTATACTGCATTCCTATTCCTTAAATTTTCGGCGGCGCCAGCCCTCAAAAATCCTTTTCATTTGCTCCGGCAAATGGTTGTCCAGGGGAACGCAGTCAAAGGATTCACGCAAAAGTTCTTTTCTTTCCTTTTTCAGCCTCTGGATTTCCCGGCGAAGCTCGGAAGGAGTAATGCGGCAGGCGCCCTGGGCGGAGACAATCCGCTGCTCAAGCCAGTCGGAGGTGGCCACAAAAAGAGGAAGGGCCTCGCGCTGCGGGTGAATCCTGCGCTGGGCAACGAACCTCTCGATCCACTGGTCGGCGGTTTCCCCTTCCCTGGTGAAAATTACTTCAATCCCTTCGCATTCTTCCCGCCTCTCCGTTCCCCCCTCCACCTGATGGGCATCAAAAACCAGAATTACCCGGATTCCCGAGAGGGCGTGAAACTCGCTCAAAATCGTGACCAGCCGCTCGCGCGCGTGGGCGAGGTCCTCCTCCTTCAGGAGAGCCAGTTCAGGCCAGGCATTTAAAATATTATAACCGTCCACTAAAAGAGTGCCCTCCAGGATGAAACGCCCTTCCCTTTCAAACAGGTTTCTTCGCGGTCCGCTGGCGCAGGATTTCGTAAAGGAGAATCGATCCTGCCACCGCTGCATTCAGAGACGAGACCTTCCCCCGCATGGGGATCCGGACCAGGCAGTCGCAAACCTTCAAAAGCGAGGGGCCCAAACCTTTTCCCTCCCCTCCGACAACAAGGGCAAGGGGGCCGGTTAAATCTGCCTCGTAACAGTTTAGACTGGCCCCGGGGTCGGCGCCAAACACCCAGAGGCCGGCATCTTTCAAATCGGAAATGCTCTGCTTCAAGTTAACCACCCTGCTGATGAGGAGATGTTCGAGGGCTCCTGCCGAAGCCTTCGCCGCAGCACCGGTCAGCGGCACGGCCCTCCGGGCAGGGATAACAACGCCGTGCACTCCGGCAGCCTCGGCGCTGCGGAGGACCGCCCCAAAGTTCCGGGGGTCCTCCCATCCGGCAAGGATCAGGACGAGGGGATCCTCCCCCAGGGCTGCAGCCCGCGCAAGGATCTCCTCTACGGCAGCGTAGGGTCTCGGGCTGGAGTAAGCCGCCACCCCCTGGTGCACGCCGCCCTTTGTCAGGAAATCTAAAACCTGCCGCTCAACGGTTTGCACCGGAACTCCCTGGCGGCGCGCCTCCGCAACGATCTCCCGAACATTCCCGCGGCTTCCGCGCGCGACGAGAATTTTATTTAAGGGGCGGCCTGCTTTTAACGCCTCCAGAACCGGGTTACGTCCCCAGATCGTCTCTTCCATCATCTGGAACCTCCCGGCACCGGACTTCCCGAGCCCTTCCGCAGGAAAATTCCCCCTCCCAGCAGATCCCTTCAGTCTCGCACGAGGGGCCGGCAAGGGCAAAGAGCACCGGCGCCACCCGGCGCACCTCCTCCCGCATCTTCAGCGCCAGGGCGCGGATTTCCCACTGGGCGCGCATGCAGCACCGGAGGCGGAAAAAATTAAACAGGGAACGGGCGTTGAAGGTGCAGACCAGCTTTGTCTCGACGGCATTGGGAAGCAGGTAGCGGGCATCCTCGCGGGGCACTTTTTTTGCCAGCTCCCGGTAAGCGGCCTGGATTTCCTCCATCTTTGCCCGGAACAGGGCAAGGGCTTCCGGGTCGGCAGCAATTGTGGGAGGAACGATATACGAAAAATTCTGCTCATCCACGTAGCGCTGGGACTTCTGGGAATAAGAAGCAATCCGGTGGCGTACCAGCTGGTGGGAAAGAGCCCTGCTGACGCCCTCGATGGCAAAAGTGAAGCTGGCATGCTCGGCAGGGGAAAGGTGGCCAACCGCAACCAGCTTCCGGAGCAGGGAGACAACTTCGGCACGACTCAAATTTTCCTTTAATTCCGCGGCGCCCCGCGCGGTGTAGCAGAGGCGCGCCGCGGCGGCTACGGTAGCTTCAGGTTCCGGGGTGTAACTCAATAACTCGACTTTCATACCTTCCACCTGCATCTCCAGCTCAGGCTCCCCCTAAACGAGGCGCCAGCGGACACCCCGGGGCGTATCCTCGAGGATGATTCCGATCTTCCGCAGGGTCTCCCGGAGGGCATCGGCCGCCTGGTAGTTTTTCTGGCGGCGCGCTTCTTCACGCGCCTTTAAAAGCTCCGCCAGAAGCTCCTGCGGCGTCGCAGGCAAGGGCTCCGGAAGAACCCCAACTGCCGCCTCCTTGAGTGCGGGATAGTATTCGCTGCCCAGTTCCCTGCTTTCCCCAG
Organism: Bacillota bacterium; assembly: GCA_013177945.1. Classification (NCBI taxonomy): domain Bacteria; kingdom Bacillati; phylum Bacillota; species Bacillota bacterium. The sequence goes on along the minus strand of JABLXW010000016.1, from coordinate 96,299 downwards.
GCACAAGACCGAGCAGGTCCAGCAGCCGGATAAAATACTGGCGGACCCGGACGAGGACGTGGATCACAGCAGGGGTCGGGTTGAAATCCTCCCGGTTGATAAAACCGTTCACATCCCGTCCCAGGTTGTGAAGCGCGGCCAGCGCAAGGGCGGTGTTGAAGTCGTCATCCATGGCCGTTTCGAACTCCTCGACCCGCGCCACAATCTGGCTCCGAAAGGCAACCGCCTCCCGGGAGAGCCTCCCTGCGGGAACCACCTCCTGCTTCCCCGTTACTTCTTCCAAGAGTTCCAGGGTGTTGCGGAGCCTGCTGTAGCTCCGGCGCGCCTGCTCCAGCTGCTCCAGGTTGAAGTCAAGGGGGCTCCGGTAGTGGGTTGAAAGGAGAAAAAACCTCACGATTTCAGGGGGCCACTCCTGCAGGAGGTCCCTCACGATAAAAAAGTTCCTCAGCGACTTTGACATCTTTTCTTCGTTAACGGTAACAAAGCCGTTGTGAATCCAGTAGCGGGCAAATGGGGCAGCGCCTGCATAGGCCTCGGCCTGGGCGATCTCGTTTTCATGGTGGGGAAAAATCAGGTCGCTTCCACCCCCGTGGATATCGAAGCCGAAGCCCAGGTACTTTAAAGACATCGCCGAACATTCCAGGTGCCACCCGGGCCTTCCCCTGCCCCAGGGGCTTTCCCAGGCCGGCTCCCCCGGTTTTGCGGCCTTCCAGAGGACAAAATCCAGCGGATCGCGCTTGCGCGCGTCCACCTCAACCCGCGCCCCGGCCCGCATCTCCTCCAGCGTCCGCCCGGAAAGCTTCCCGTATCCCGGAAACTGGCGGATGCTAAAATAAACGTCGCCATCCACCTGGTAGGCCATTCCCTTTTCCAGGAGGCGTTCCACCATTTGAATCATCTCGGCGATGTGCTCGCTCGCCCTGGGGTGGACATCGGCGCGCAGAACCCTCAAGGCATCTGCATCCCGATAATACTCCCTGATGTACCGGTTCGCAAGCTCCAGCGCATCTTCATTTTCCTCAGCTGCGCGGGCAATGATCTTATCGTCGATGTCGGTGAAATTCTGGACATACAAAACGCGGTAGCCCTTGTACTCCAGATACCGCCTGATGGTATCGAAGACAACCAGGGCGCGGGCATTTCCGAGATGGATAAAGTCGTAGGTAGTGGGGCCGCACACGTACATCTTAACCTGGTGCGGCGATGCCGGAATAAAATCCTCCTTTTGCTTAGTGAGCGTGTTGTAGACCCTGAGACTCATGGATTTTCGCCTCCAGTTCTTCGATCCGGTTTTCCAGGCGGGCAATTTTTCGCTGCAGGCAGAGGATCATTTCCCCTACAGGGTCGGGCAGGAGGTGGTGCTGGAGGTCGATGGCATCAGGCTGGGCGTCCGCAACTTTCCGCCCGTCCCGAACCACAACCTTTCCCGGAACTCCTACCACAGTGCAGTTGGGCGGTACGTTCCTGAGCACCACCGAACCGGCGCCAATTTTCACGTTATCTCCCACCGTAAGGGAGCCAAGCACCTTTGCTCCGGCGCTGATCACCACGTTGTTGCCGATGGTGGGGTGGCGCTTCCCTTTTTCCTTGCCGGTTCCCCCCAGCGTAACCCCCTGGTATATCGTCACATTATCGCCAATTTCGGCAGTCTCCCCGATCACCACACCCATCCCGTGATCGATGAAAAGACCTTCACCGATTTTAGCGCCCGGATGGATTTCGATGCCGGTCAGGAATCTGTTGAACTGAGAGATCAAGCGAGGAAGCAGAACCAGGTTCTTCCGGTAGAGCCAGTGGGCAATCCGGTGCAGCAAAAGGGCATGAAAACCAGGGTAACACAGGATGACCTCCCAAACGCTTTTCGCCGCCGGGTCGCGCTCGAAAATGACCTGGATATCCCTTTTAATCCGCCGTAAGAACCCCACATCTCCCCCTCCTCAAAATTCTGCCTTGAAACTAAAAAATCCTTTCGCCTCCCAGAGACGAAAGGATCCCTTCCGCGGTTCCACTCTGCTTGGGCAAGATACCCCTCTTGAAACTGCTAACGGTCGAACCGTTGGCGCCTACCGGTTTTCGGCGCCACAACTCCCGGGCGCACTTTCGGTACCGCTTGACCAGAACCGCTTCCAGCCGCCGGCGGTTCCTCTCTGGGGGAGCCGGTACTTACTCTTCCCGTTCCTCGTCTTTGCCTGTTTGATTTCACCCGACGAATATTTGGGATAATTATATTGGATCTCTTGCTCGACTGTCAACCCCGCCAGCCGGACCCGCCGCAGAAATTTCCAAACTGTTTTCCAGACGGAATTGGAGAAAATTACCTGGATCCCTCCTCGCCGGTGGTGATCTGCTTGTTAGGGTAGAAGGCGATAGTCTCCCCACGGCATCCCCCTGCCGGGTTGTCGTAAGGCGAAGATGGCTTGCCCGTTTGCCGTGTTACGCGGTAGCCATACCGGGCCGGCTCCCGTTGATTCCCAGGATTAACAAGCGATCACCACTTTCCGAGAAGGAAATATGTTAAAAATAAAAAAAGAATGCCGGGCAACACCCGGTAAACCTGGAGAAGAACCGGTAAAATATTATTTACGGAGAAATCGGGTCTGGGGGCCTAACCGGGTTTATTATCCTAACCGGTTTTTGAAAGCTGCCTTACGGCGGTGACAAGCCGCTCCACATGGCTTTCATCGTTGAAATAGCCGAAACTCGCCCGCAGCGTACCCGCCGGAAACGTTCCCAGCGTTTTATGGGCCGCCGGAGCGCAGTGGAGTCCGGTACGCACCCCGATCTTGAAAGCCTGATCAAGAATCGTTCCCGCAAGGGCGACGTCCATTGCATCCAGGGTGAAGGAAACAACACCGGTTTTCGGCCCAAAGGGATCACAGAACAGCCGCACCCCGTCCACTCCCTTTAAGCCTTCCACCAGCTGCCGGGCAAGTTCGGCTTCATGGCTTGCGATGGAGTCAATCCCCACCGACTCAATAAAGCGGATGCCGGCGAGCAGCCCGGCGATTCCCGGGAGATTGGCGGTTCCCCCCTCCAGGCGCCACGGTAATTCCTCCGGCTGGTAATCGCCTTCAGACTTGATGCCCGTTCCCCCCTCCCGGAAGGGATCGACGGGGATATCCCTCCCGAGGATCAAAATCCCCACTCCCATGGGGCCCAACAGGCCTTTATGTCCCGGGGCAGCAAGTATATCGATCCCCAGCCTCTCCATATCCACTTCAACCACTCCGGCGCTTTGAGCGGCATCCAGAATCAGGATACCGCCCCGCTCGTGCACGATCCGGGCGATTTCCCGCACCGGTGAGAGACATCCGGTTACGTTCGATGCGTGCGAAATTACGGCAAAGTCGATGCCGCCTTGACATAACTCCCGGAAGTGATCGAGATCGATCTGAAAATCGGCGGTTCCCCGGGCCACCGCCACGGACACCCCCGAACGCTGCAGGGTGCGGAGCGGCCGCATCACCGAGTTATGCTCGTAAGGGCCGGTAACCACCCTGTCCCCGGGTTTTATCAGCCCCTTCAGGGCAATGTTGAGGGAGTCGGTGCAGTTGAGGGTAAAGACCACGTGCTCGGGGGAAGGGGCGTTGAAGAACCTCGCTACTGCATGCCTGGCGTCCGCAATGATCCGCTCGGCCTGCTGGGACATATGGTGCGAGGAACGGCCGGGATTGGCCCCGAACTTCCGCAGCGTTTCGTCCACCGCTTTATAAACAGATTCCGGCTTCGGCCACGTGGTGGCAGCATTGTCGAGATATACGAATGGGCCGTCCACTCCGGTTACCCTCCTATGTATCTCCCGTAAAGACTCCTGGCCACCTGGGGATCTTCGGTTCCGAAAACAATCGCCCTGCCGTCACGGAAAAGAACAATTTCATATTCCCCACAGCGAAACCTCAGCAGGTAGGCATTATGCTCCACTCGGAAGATCTTGCTCAGCGTCTCCAGGGTCAGCTCGAAGTTAATTTTGGTGCTCCCTGCCGGCACCACCTGAACCGCTTTCCGCCCGCAGAGGGATGTGGTCATCAGGTCGCCCGAGCGGTTCAACAGAGTGAACTCTTTTTTTTCGCAGACAGGACACCCCTGCAGCCGTTCCACCGGAGCGATGGTAACGCTGTTATGCCAGAGCTCGATGAAGGTCAGGCCGCGCGACACCTGATCTTTCTTCCCAACCAGTATCTTCAAAGCCTCCGAGGCTTCCCAGGCCGCAACCATAAAAGCGATCGGACCCAACACTCCGACAGTGTCGCAGGTAAACGGCGAGGTGTGCCCCGACACCCCGGGAAAGAGGCAGTTGAAACAGGGGGTGATCCCCGGGACGAAGGTGGCTGTACTGCCATACGTGGCTATACAGCCGCCGTAGATCCAGGGTATCCCCATTTTTACACAGGCCTCATTAATCAGCGCCCTTGTGTAGAAGTTGTCAAGCCCGTCGAGCACCACCGTGGCGCCCGAAATAATCTTTTCGACGTTCCCGGAATTTACGTCATCAACGACAACCTCGTAATCAACCTCCGAATTTATCCGTGCCAGCCGGTTTTTAGCCGCAACCGCTTTCGGCAGGGAGTTTGCGGCGTCCTCCTCTTCGTAAAGCCCCTGTCTCTGGAGATTGGTCCAGTCGACAAAATCCCTGTCCACCAGGCAAAGGGAACCCACCCCGGCCCTGGCGAGAATATTCGCAATGTTGCTTCCCAGCGCTCCCAGGCCGATTACCACCACCCTTGACTGTCTTATCGCCTGCTGGCCGGCCTCACCGATCTCCGATACAAGCGCCTGCCGGGCATACCTCTCAGGTATGATCACCATCTACCTCCTCTCCCTACATCCCTGGCCTTACGCTGCTTGTTACAGAATACCATTGATATTCTACTAAGTCAATCATATATCTAGGATTAATGGGAAGCAACCACCCCTATCCCTTAAACACTTAAACTAAATGCAATAACAAGTCCGGCCCTCTTTAAAAGCACGGCAAAAAGGCCGCTTCGCAGCCATTTTTCTCAAGATATTTGCAGGTATCGGGAACTCATGAAACATCACCGCACTGATAAAGGGAATGCCGAATCCTCACCATCCTCCCGGCAGATTTCACCGACCATGTCAGGCGTGAAGCAGATTACGACTGTTTTCTTTCGGCATCTTTTCCGAATCAGCCAGGTGTTCCGCAAGTTCCCCATCACCTCAATTCCTAACCCTTGAAGAGGTCGCCTGTACAGACCCGGAAAAACGTTTTACCGAACACGGTTAGCCAGCAGAAGGCCAGCAGGCAATAGCATAGAAACCCGTAGAATCTGAGCGGTGAGCATTGGAAACCTGCGGCAATTGAGAAGGTTGCCCCGGCGTAGGCGCCGAGCGGAAAGGTGAACGCCCACCAGGAAAGCGCGAAGGGCAGGTTCTTACGCAGGATATTGGTAAGGGTAACAATACCTGCCACAACGAGCCACCAGAAGCCGAAGCTCCAGTAGATCAGACCGAAAATTTTTATTACCGGCAGGGCAAGGCTTCCCAGCCAGGGCGCGCTGACCGTTCCCAGATTCAGCAGGGCAAGAGTACCCGCACCGATGGGCCCCAGGTAGATCCAGATGGTGGGGATCAAGGCCCCCGGAAGTGGTTGAGCAACAATAAATCTATAGAAACAGATCACCGCCAGGAATATGAAGAGAAAGAAGCCGGTCCCCCAGGAGGCGTAATTTACCAGCAGCAGCAACTTTTGAAAGGATTGCGGCCAGTAGGGAATGAGTTTGGCGCCGGCAATGGGTGCCACGATCAGGCTCACCGGGGGCATGAACCAGGCCGGATTCAGGTCGGCAACCGTTACCCTGTTGAACAAATTGATAACCGGGGTGATGACGGCGAACGCCAGGGCCAGGATCCCCCCCGATACCCAGCAGACCTTGGCGATCTTGACCGCCAAATCCACGTCCAGGTATTCGGTACCTATAACCAGGAAATCTGCCGCCAGCACCAGACACCCGATCGGCATCGTGGCGTAGAATTGCCCTGTAATGGGATGCTGCAGGTCACGCAGGGATTGCTCTGTGAAGCAAAACCAGCGCAGGGTCCAGGGAAGAATGAGCGCGCAAAAGAGGAGGATGTTGATCACCCATAACCAGGCTGCCACGTTGTTTAACCAGGGCCAGTAGCAGGAATAGTATTTGCTGGTGACCGCGAAGATTCCCGTCCCCATAACAGAGGCAAACCAGGCCGGGGCAAAATTTTTTATAACCCTTGTCAAACCCTTCATCCCGGGTTCCTGCAACTGCACCTTTGCTTCCAATACAATCTCTCCTTTCCAAACCTCCGGACAAGGCGTTGTTTCCTTTCGCCTTCATTTTAGAAAGATTGCTCCCGGTAATCACTGCACGATCTTTTCGCACTTCTGGATTATTTTTAGGTTGGCAGGTGAACCCATAAAAATCGAAAAAAAGACATAAAAAAAACCGGATTTATTTCCGGTACGGAATATCAAATGAATTATCTACGCTCGATTTCTTTTTTTCTATAGCGGGCGGGAGTTAAACCGGTTTTTTTCTTAAACAGGCGTGAAAAATAATTGGCATCTTCGTAGCCCACCTTCCCGGCGACTTCGGAGATAGAAAGGGCGGGATCGGTTCTGAGCAGTTCTTTGGCCTTATCCAGTCTTGTGGCCGTGAGATAATCCGTAAACGTCTGTCCCTGCTCCCGGCGAAATAAATAGGAAAAATAGGCGGGGCTGAGGTGAACCTGCCGGGCCACTTCCTCCAGCGTCAATTTTTGGGTTCTACCTTCCCACGAGAAGCCTCCTTGACGTTACCACCCGCACCGCCAGCAACTGCCGGTAACCGTTTACCCACTTCAATTTGCGCCGCTCAGGAAGCGGTTTGTCTATTTGGGTCTACGTGGAAAACAATAAAGTAGTGCTGGAACCGGTGACCTCTCTAGACGTACTTCTGAAAGACCTGGTGGCCGAAGCTAAAGATAAAGGATATACCCGTCGGGAAATCGAGCAGGAAATAGAGGCTGCGCGGGAACGGCTTTTTAGAGAACTTTACGGAGACCAAGCATGAGAGTAATGCTTGATACTAACGTTTTAATCTCTGGGATGGTTTTTCAAGGACTGGAGCGCCGGTTATTAGAAAGTATTCTTAAGAATGACCATGTTTTGGTGCTCTGTGAACAAACTGAAACAGAGGCAGAAATGGTTCTGCTACGCAAGTTCTCCATTTCCGAAAGGTTTTTAAAAAACTTCCTCCAGTTATTCCGGATCGAACGCCTGCCGGTTCTTCCCGAAGTATTTCAAAACGTTTCTCGCCTACAACGACGGCCGCGGGCTGGCCCTGGCGCTGGCCTTTGTTGACGGGAAGCTCCGGAACCAGGTACTGCTCTCTACAGGTGATCATTCTCTTCCGCCCGGTTCTGCGGCTTGAGCCGGAGCAGCCTGATTCCGTTCAGGGTCACCAGCACCGAAGCCCCCATGTCGGCGAGAATGGCCAGCCAGAGGGTCAGCCAGCCGGGGAAAACCAGCAGCACGGCAGCCAGCTTGACAATCAGGGCAAAGGCGACATTCTGCTTAATTACTCTCACTGCCGCTTTGCTCAGACGGATACAGAAGGGGAGTCGGGACAGGTCATCCCCCATCAGGGCGATATCCGCCGTTTCCAGGGCGACGTCCGTTCCCGCCCCGCCCATGGCGATCCCTACGGTGGCCAGCGCCAGAGCGGGAGCGTCGTTGATCCCGTCACCCACCATGGCCACCCTGCCGTATTTTTCGATCAGCTTTTTCACGGCCTCCACCTTGTTTTCGGGCAGCAGGTCGGCCTCGAACTCGTCGATCCCCAACTGCCCCGCAATGGCTTTGGCGGTGGCGGCATTATCGCCGGTCAGCAGGACGGTTCGCACACCGGTTCTCTTCAGTTCCCGGACGGTATTTTCGCTCATCTCCCTAAGTTGGTCGGCCACTGCGATGACTCCCAGGATCTCTGTTTCGGTTCCTATGATTATCGCCGTTTTACCCTGTTCCTGGAGCCGCCCCAGGAGCGGTTTGATCCGGCTCACCGGCGCCCCGATCTCCTCAAACAACCTGGAACTGCCCATGTAATACACCCTGCCGGCAACCTCCCCCCGGGCGCCTTTTCCGGCGAGGGCCTGAAAATTCTCCGGCCGGGACAACTCGAGCTTCATCTCCCCCGCCTTCGTCACAATTGCTCTGGCCAGGGGATGTTCGGAAAGCAGCTCGATGCTGGCGGCCAGGGCGATCAGCCCGCGCTTATCCTGCCCTCCTGTGGGGATCACGTCCGTCACCACCGGCTTCCCCACCGTCAGCGTTCCAGTTTTGTCAAAGGCTACCACCGAAAGGGCGCCGGCTTCTTCCAGGTGAATGCCGCCTTTAATCAACACCCCGTTGCGGGCGGCGTTGCCGATGGCCGCCACCAGGGCAACTGGGGTCGACACCACCAGGGCACACGGACAAGACACCACCAGCAGGGCCAGGCCCCGGTAAATCCAGGGGCCCCAGGATTGTCCCAAGGCAAGAGGAGGCAGCAGAACAATAACCGCCGCCAGCGCCAGGACGACAGGAGTGTAAACCGCGGCAAAGCGATCCACGAAGGCCTGGGACGGCGCGTGCCGGGTTTGAGCCTCCTCCACCATGTGGATGATCCTGGCGATGGTGGTATCGTTGACGAGCCTGGTCACTTCAACCTCGATGGCCCCCGCATGGTTCAGGGTGCCTGCGAAGACCTCGTCCCCTTCCCCTTTTTCTACCGGAATTGACTCCCCAGTAATGGCCGCCTGGTCGACGGCGGAATTTCCTCTGACAATCCTGCCGTCCATGGCGATCTTTTCGCCGGGCTTAACGATCATGATGTCGCCCACCCGAATTTCGTCGACGGGAAGCAGGATTTCTTTGCCGCTGCGCCTGACCAGCGCCTCCCTGGGAGCAATGCTCATCAACTCCCGGATCGACTGGCGGGCCTTTTCCATGGTATACGACTCCAGGGTGTTGGAGACAGAGTAGAGAAAGGCCACCACCGCACCCTCGGACCACTCCCCGATCGCCGCCGCGCCGATCACCGCCACGGTCATCAGCACGTTCATATCGAACCGGAACTTTTGAAGGCTGAACCATGCCCGCCGGGCCGTGGCCGCTCCCCCGATCACCATCGCCGCCAGGAAAAAGGCTATGGTGACAGGGCCCGGAGCGCCGGTAAACTTCGCGATCCAGCCCGCCAGGAGGGCGAACCCCGACAAACCGGTGACAAGGAGGCGCTTGTGCCGCTGCCAGAAGGTCTGTTCAACGGGGTTTTCCCCTTCCGGCCGGGCGATGATGTCATGCCTGGCGCCCTCCCGGGTAATCGCCTCGGGGTCAAACCTTCCCTCCACCGTCAACCTGGAGGCGCCGAAATTGATTTCCACCCTGGTAACTCCAGGGATCGCCGCCACGTCTTTTTCAAACCTGGCGGCGCAGTCGATTCAGGTAAGGCCCGATAACTTGAAAACGAGCTTTCCTTCCCTCCCGGACGCAACCTTGAAAGCATCAGCCGGCATCACTCACCGCTCCCTTTGAGTTCCCGGATTATCGTTTCGATCAGACCGGCGATCCTTTTCTCCTTCAAACTGTAAAATACCATCTTCCCTTCCTTGCGGTATTTGGCAAGGCCGATGTTCCTCAAGAACCGGAGGTGGTGAGAAGCGGCCTGGACGGTGGAACCGATCAGGTTGGCCACATCGCAGACACAGAGCTCCTCCCGGGCAAGGGCGTAAACGATTTTCAACCTGGTATCGTCGGCCAGCGCCTTGAAAAACAGGGACATGCCCTCCGTAACCGCCACTTCTTGCTTCAACCGGTTGACCTTTTCGGTATCGGAACAGAAGATTTCACAGACATCAGGAGTAAAACCTTCCCCGGCAAACCGGCGATCGACCATGAAATCACCTCTCATCAGCAGGCCGCTCGGGTCATCTTATTAAAACATGTACTTTAATGTTATAATATTCGCTCCCGTTAAAACTGTCAACGGGAAAATGACCCGGACACCACTCCGAAAAAGCCGGGGATGTGCCCTTGCAATGCCCCTCCGCCGCCGCGGCCACCGCAATCCCGGCCATACCGCGGCCGGAGGCGATCCGGGCACAAAAAAGCCCCGGCCCGGCAGGAATGAGCCAGGGAAGAGCAGGATTTGCTTTCCGGACTTAACCATTTACAGAACTCAATTCTCTCGTGATGATCCGCGCCGTTTCTCCGGCAACCTCACCGGTTCCAGGCGCCAAAAGCGCTAGGTCTGGAGCCTGGACCGAATTCCCTGCCAGACCTTGCGTTCCAGGAAGCTCCCGGGGACGCTGGCCTCCATCTCCAGCGCCCGTTCGAAGGGCACGGCAAAGCTCAGGATTTCCGGGGGCAAAAACCCCCTCACCGTGACATCCGTCAGGCCGATAATCCCCCGCTTCTTACCCAGCCGCTCCAGGCGGGGATAGAGGACAAGGCTCGAACACCCGGAACCGAAGAGGGCGGCAACCCCGTCATTGCCCGGCAGGTCGTAATTGGCCAGCACCACCAGGGCCGAGAGCTGGTCCGGATTGACCAGGAAGATCGCCACCTCCGGTTCGTCCCCGGGAGCAAGGAGGGAAACTGGTTTAAAGACACAGTAATCCTTCGGTGCGGGAAGGTACTGGTCAGCATTTATTTTCATCATCTCGTCCACCAGTTCAGGCGACTTTTTGTAGCCCTCCCCCTCGATCTCGCCCGGCAGGCCCGTGGAGAGGAAATACCGGAAGCGATGGGGGTCCCGCTCCCTGGTAAAGCCCAGGTAATAGCCACCCCCTGCGCAGCCGTAACAGTCCCGTCCCAGCGCCGCCACTCTGCCCTCGAAGGCCACCTGCCGGACCAGGGGGATCATGCAGCCGTGGCCGCCGGCCTTTTTGAAGCCCAGCGCGCCTGCGGGTTTTTCGTCGGTCCAGAGGACCGCCACGGGCTCTCCCATCAAACACAGCGCTTCGCTCAACTTCGGAAAACTCATCATCTAACCCTCCCCTTGTTTAACCGGATTAATTACTACCCTTGGTTCGCTAAAAGAACTGGGAGTCCTGCCTCGTGCTCCCGGGACCTCTCCCGGCTCCCGAAGCCGTCGGGCATGCACGTTCCCTGCCGGCAGCCTACCCCGCAAGGGAAGGCCCCCCTCAGGGCCCGGTTCCGGCGAGGAGCAGTGCAACGAACTTGACCAGGTGTGCAGCGGGCAGAAAAAGAAGCTGGGCAAGAAAGGTTCCGAGGAGCCGGCTTAAGATCAGCCAGAACGAGAGGTAAATGATCTCCCTTTCTTCCCGCAACCCCAGGAGGACCTGGTCGGTGATCACGGCGGTCACAGGATCGATCAAAAAAGCCGCCAGGACCACCGCGATCCCGTTCACAATCCCCGAAAGGAGGCTTGCCGTAGAGCGGAAGGAGGGAAGGAGGGCGCCGGCGTAGAGGGCCGAAAGCACCCCGGTCGTCCAGATCCCGATGACCAGAATGTGGATCAGGAAGAGCCAGAGTGGAAGGAAGTTATGCCCCGGGAAAGAATCACCGGAAAGAGGGCCCCTTTTCCGGAAAAAGCGCCGGGAGGCCAGAAAGCTCCGCCGGGATGCCAGGGCACGGCGCGTCTCCTTCAAGATCCGGTAGATCCGGGCAGGAGACAGGAAGGACAGCAAGAGGAGGGGGAGGGAGCCGACCCTTTCAAACAAAAAAATCGCCCTGTTGAAGATAAAGATGGTGAGGGGAGTTAAAAGGGCCGCCCCGGCAGTCCCTCCGGAGGCCGCAAGGATAATCAACCTGATATCGCCCTCCAGCCGCTCCAGGTGAGCCTGATAAGAAGAGAAGCTGGCATGGATCCCCTGCTCCACCACGGCAGAAAGCAGCGGCGCCTGGATCATGTTGGCCACCCCGGCCAGCAGGGAAACGAGCTGGTAAAGGGAAAAAGCCGTCGCCAGGCGCCGGGTCTTCACGCCGGAAAGGCGAACCGCATAAAAGAGGGTATCGGCAAGGTGGATTACGGCGGTAAGAAGTGCCACCAGGAGGATCCGGTCCATCCCCAGCCCCCCTTCATTCGGCCCCAGGCTGTCCGGGCTGCAGGGCTGCCGCAAGGCTGCCGCGCCACCAGAACCTCTTTTTTTCTTATATGCTTCACTCCCCTGTTCAAGACCAGGTCAGGGGCCGGGCTTGTTTGAAAGTTCTTATTTTCCCTCCTTTTGTTTGGTGGTGCTTGATTCGAAAAGCCTCCGCATAAAGACAGAAACATCATGGCGGTACCTGTTCTTCAGGCTCAGGGCATCCTCCAGCACCAGGCGCAGCTTGCGGGTATCGAGGTCTGAGGTATAGGCCCAGCGGAAGAAGTGCCTGAAAGACCTGAGGTTGTCCAGCAGCCGAACCGTCTCGGAGGAAAGAAGCGCAGGGCGCACCCCCTCGATTTCCATTGCCATCCTTTTGAGCAACTCTGCATGATACCTGGTTTTTTCTTCGATTTGATTCTCAAAGGCATCGGCCACAATTTTAAACAGGTCCTCAAAGGCGCAATAGAGGTTATGCAGCCGGAAAGCAAGGCTCTCCCACTCGGCAGAAGACTGTGGTGCCCGGCGCTCCTCAACCTTTGCAAAAAGTTTTTCGATGGTTTCCACCTGGCTTTTGATTTTTGCCTTCAACACGGCTAAACGCGCCTTTTCCAGCGGACTCCCTCCTCCCTGATCGCCTGCGCCAGCGGGTGCTTCTCGAGCTGGATCAAATCCACGTCTATCCCCAACTCCGAAGAAAGAAAAGCCGCAGCCGGAAAAAAGTCCTCGTCCCTGAGGCCGCCCAGCGCGATATCCACATCGGAAATGCCCGGTACGAAGCGCCCGGGCTTCACGAGAGACCCGAATACAAATGCTTCCTTGAAATCAATACGCTGCGCCAGCCGGTCCAGGAGGGACAGGACCTTCTCGAGCATCTCCTTCCGGGCAGCTTCCCGCTTCCTCCGCTTGCTCTCTAAAACGGCATCCAGGAGATGAGTGGAAAAACCTTCCTCCATCAATAAATCACTTCCTGCCAGGCCGTCCCCGCAGCACCATTCCCGGTCGGCCCGGTTCGGTTTCCGACCACTTTGCGAATACATTGTACCACAGGTTTCCAGGCAAGACAAAGGGCCCCGTGTTCAGAGGAGAGATCCCGCCTTTTGGATCGGGGGCAGAGCTTACTTCCGGAGCATTTCCAGGAAGGCCTGGACCCGTGTCCGGAGCACTTCCAGGTCCTGCTCGCTGTAATCCGTTTCTATGTAAAGGACGGGGATGCCGGCGCTTTTCAGCGCCTTTTCGACCTGGTAAAATTCCACCGCATAGGTCTGGCAAAACTGTAGGTTGTAGTAGACAACCCCGTCTGCCCGGTGCTCCCGGACAAGGGTAAGGATGTCCTGGACCCTCTCTTCGTTGGGCGTGAAGCAGGCGCAGTTGAGTTTCAGGTAGCGGTCTGCAAGGGCCCCGTAAAGCTCGGAAAGCGTTTCGCCCCGGTTCTCAACCAGGTGAGTGTAGTACCGGTATCCGGTGCAGTTCTCCTCGCCAACCACCACTCCACCGCCGGTTTCGATGACGTGATGGAGCTTCCAGTTGGGAATGGCCATCGGGGTGCCCGTAACGAGGAACCTGGGCGTGCCGGGCGCAAATACCCCTTCTCCTCTGGCAGCCCTTTCTTCAAGTTCCTCGCAGAGCCTGTTGACCTGCTCCGTAAACCGCTCCGGGTCGTCGTAGAAAGCCGTCTGGCCGACGAGCAGGGCATCTTTGCCGCTGATGGGTACAGGATCGTTTCTGCGCGTCGCCGCCAGGCGGGCCAGGGCCTTCCGGCGCCGGTTGACCTTTTCGATGGCCTCCCGCAAACCCGCCACCGTAATCTGATTTCCGGTTAATTCTTCAACCCTTTCGGCCAGGGCGGCGATCTCTGCGGCCCAGCGCGCCCTGGCGGACCCGTTTTTTTTCTGGGGGAGCTCCATCACGTACATGGGGGCATACTCGCCGAGGATCTCCCAGGCTTTTTTCTTCCCATCGCAGGTAGTCTCCCCAACCAGCAGGTCGCACGACTGGAAATAGGGGCAGGTCCTGCTGATTTTCGCTCCCACAAGGGCTTTAATTAACGGGCAAAGGTTGCGGGGGAGCACCTTTTCTCCATCCGGAACCCAGAACTGGGAGCCGCCGCAGAGCCCGACGCTGACGGCTCCTGCCGCCAGCAAAACCTCGTCGGGCACAAAAAGGCAGAAGGTGCCGACCACCTTCCCTCCCCGCGCCCTGTGATCCGCCAGTTCCTGAATTCTCAGGCCGTGGATCTCTCCGATCAGCATGTTCCAGTAACTCATTCCCTCCGGGCGGTTTTCCTGCTCCAGGTAAACCTCTTCAAAGAGGCCCGGCAGGGCGAGACAGAGCTGATCGTGGCGGCCCAGGTCAATGCCCAGCTGATTCCACAGTTCGGTATAGTTAGCCAAGTTCTTCAGCCTCCTCAAGTAAATCATTAAATCATCCTCGAATGTTATTAGTTCGAGGCTAATTTATAGCTTCCTGTTCTAATATTTATAACTTTTTGTTATTAATTGCATTAGTTACCCGGGTCTCCTGCCTGCAGAAATAATCTGGAAATAAAAAAGAGAACCAGTTGAACAGGTTCTCGGCATTTTCTTAACCACTTATACTGCTGCACCTCTTCTCACTCCCGCCCGTTTTTCCGCCTCCAATCCTCAATTGCTTTATGCAGGGCATCGGCAGCCAGGTTGGAGCAGTGTTTTTTCTGTGGGGGAAGGCCGCCCAGGGCCTCGGCAACGGTCCTGTTCGTGATCTGGAGCGCTTCTTCAACGGTTTTTCCCTTCGCCAGCACCGTCAACATGCTGCCGCTGGCCACCGCCGCACCACAGCCGTAGGTCATAAATTTTACATCTTCAAGGACGTTATCCTTTACCTTGATATATACCCGCAGGATGTCCCCGCAGATCACATTCCCCACTTCTCCGACCCCGCTGGCATCGGGGATTTCCCCCACATTTTGAGGGTTCTGGAAGTGGGACAGCACCGTTTCGTTGTACATCAGAGTGAACTCCTTTCATCAGAACTCCTAAACCTGCAACTGCCGGGCCAGGGGAGAAAACCGGCGGAGCCGTTCCACAATCCCGGGCAAAACCTCCAGGACGTAGTCGATATCCGCCCCGGTATTGGCGCGCCCCAGGGTCATCCGGACCGAGCCGTGAACCAATTCCGGGGGGAGGCCCAGGGCCTTCAGGACGTGGGAGGGCTGCAGCGACCGGGAACTGCAGGCAGAGCCGGAGGAGGCTGCAATTCCCTGGAGGTCGAGGCCCAAAATCAAAGATTCTCCCTCGACGTAAGAAAAGCTGAAGTTGGCATTATGAGGGAGTCGCTGCTCGGGGTGCCCGTTCAACCGCACCTCCGGGATTTTTTCAAAGACCCCCTGGATTAACCTGTCCCTCAGCGTCCTGGTGCGGGAGGCCTCCTGCTCCAAATCCCGGGCTGCAATTTCCGCAGCTTTTCCGAAGCCGACAATCCCAATGGTGTTCTCGGTGCCGGAGCGGAGCTTTCTTTCCTGCCCCCCTCCGTGCAGGACCGGCTTGATTCTGATCCCTTTCCTGATGTAAAGCGCGCCTACGCCCTTGGGGCCGTAAATCTTATGGGCCGAGAGGCTGAGGAGATCCACACCCAGGTCCACCACGTTGACGGGAATCTTCCCTGCCGTCTGGACGGCATCGGTGTGGAAAACCACACCGTGCTCCCGGGCAATTCTCCCGATTTCTTCGATCGGCTCAATGGTCCCGATTTCGTTGTTGGCGTGCATGATGGAAATCAGGATGGTACTCTTTCTGATAGCCCTTCGCACCGCATCCGGGTCGACAACCCCGTAACCATCCACAGGAAGAACGGTGACTTCAAAACCGTTTCTTGCCAGAAACTCGCAGGTATCCAGTACGGCATGGTGCTCAATGGCACTGGTAATCAGATGGTTTCCCTTTTCCCGCCTGCTCCAGGCAACCCCCAGAATGGCAAGATTGTCCGCCTCGGTCCCCCCGCTGGTAAAAATGATTTCCTCAGAGGCAGCACCAATCAGTTCTGCCACCTTCTGGCGCGCCTCTTCCATCCATTTTCTTGCCTCCCTTCCAAAAGAATGGAGGCTTGAGGGGTTTCCAAAGGTTTCTGCCATGAATTCACACATCAAGGAGGAAACTTCAGGATGAAGCGGCGTGGTCGCGGCGTGGTCTAAATACACCCTGCGCACTTGAGATTCATCTCCCCCGCATTCGTAATTTCGGTCATGAGGCAACCTGAAAAATTACCCCGGGCAGGATTAATTAAATGTAGTACATGTAACTCTGCTGCTTCACCTCCATTTTCTCCAGCTCGGTCCGGAGATCTTCCAGGGTAAGGGAGTCAAGGACCTCGTCAACGGCATCACGAATCCGCTCCCAAACAATGCGGGAAACACACTTTTCGGCTCTGGTGCAGATCAGAGGGTCCTTTCTCTTCACGCAATCCACCGGAGCAATGGGACCCTCAAGGGCTCTGATGATGTCACCGACCCTGATCCCGGCAGGCTCCTGGGCCAAAAGATAACCCCCCTGCGCCCCCCGGACGCTTTTTACCAGGACGGCCTTCCCGAGTAAAGCCAGCAGCTGCTCCAGGTAAGCTTCAGAGATTTCCTGGTTTTCGGAGATGGTTTTTACCGAAACAGGGCCCTTTCCGTAATTCAGCGCAAGCTCCAGCATCGCCCGGAGACCGTAGCGCGCCCTGGTAGAAAATTTCATGATCATCACCCCTGGAATTCCTATTAAATTAATCGGATTTCTTTTTTAAGAATACCAGAATTTTAAGCGATCTGTCAAGCAGGAAGGCGCGAAAAGGCGGCAGCTCTGAGAAGGCTCCCGCCGGAAAATATTTTGTCAATTAATTTCTTCAATTTGTCACCTCTGCCTCTCCATTTTTACATCATCAGGAATATGTGCTATCGCTTCTTTAATTTTATCTACATTCTCGAGCAGCCTCTCCTTTGTTGGCTTCCTCCCTCTGACCGATGTTCCCTGAACTTTTTCAATTTGCTTCTTAAATTTATCCATTTGTTGCGTGACAATATCCGCTACAAAACCGCCGTCACTTGCTGATACTTCCGCGTCATTTACCTTCTGCAATACTAAAATATATTCGTCATCAATTTTACCAATATCTGCACTTGTGTATTTTCTCGTTTTATCAATATTTCTAAAGTACGTTTTTAAAGGCTTAAAACCAATAAACTTCGACATATCTGCAAAAAACTTATAACTCTCAATCAGTTCATATTCAAGACTGGAATTGCCTACCACGATTACGCATAATTTATTTTTCTTCAAAACGCGGTTCATCTCTATCATTGAGCGAAGCATATCTCCTAAATACCCGGAAAGCAATCTAAATCTATTATTAATAAAGTTGGAGTGGGCCCCGATTTCATGCCTTCTGAAAAGGTCAAAGTCCATACCCAACCAGAGCATGTTATACATATGCACTCTATAGTAATCCAGCGCATTAACATATGGGGGGGACGTCACTATCAGATCAACCGTATTCATTTCAACTTCAAGCCTTCTGGCATCTCCATTAATAATTTTTACATCTGGTATTTTCTTTACAATTTTGGCCATCTTTTTTAATTCTTTCTCCATGGAATGAACTTTTTTCATAAATAAATCATCTACATCCACATCTATGCCGCCTCCATTCTCAACTAACGACCAAACAGTCGAAGACAGCGATACTCGCCCCAAATCGAATATATCTTCGTGTCCTCCTTCTTCCTTAATTTCCAGCAAAGTCTCTCTAATTGCTTCGAGCTTCGAGATAACGGCTCTGTTAAATATCTTGCTTAACTTTCTATTGGGTAAAGACTTCAAGCGCTTATCGATTCTCTTATAGTCCAGATCTAAGCGGCTCTTCATTTTCTTGAGCTTCTCTTTTAAGTATCTGAATTCTTCATCTTCGATTAGCGTAACCTTAACTTTGCTGATCAAAGTGGCCAATGGATTGAAGTCGTTTCCTATTGAATTTCTATTGTTTAAAAATGCTTCCACAAGAGTAGTGCCACAACCACAAAATGGATCTAATACTGTTTCACCTTCTTTTGTAAATAATTTAATAAAAGTAAGTGGTATTTGAGGGATAAATCTTGCAGGGTAAGAATGAAACTTATGTGTTAGATATTGAGTGGTAAAATCTTTGAAGTCCCAGCCTATCTTATCAAGAACACTTAAAGCCTCATAAAAAGAGCAACCACCGCGATTAATCAGCTCCCAATATTCCTGTTCGGGAGTTTTTAATCCAGGCAATGTTGTTTGTCTGGCTTCGTAAAGCATTGTTCTCACCTGTAAACCTTTTATCCCAATGTCCGCGAAAACATTGTACCACGAGCTTCGATAAAGAAACAGCCCGGCTTTAAGCAGCAGCTGTTGATGTTTTATCGAGCCTGGCTGGCCGCGAGGGCCTGATCGAGATCGGCAATAATGTCGGCGACATCTTCAATCCCTATGGAAAGCCGCACCATGTCTTCTGTCACACCGGAGCTCAGCTGCTGCTCCGGAGTTAATTGCTGGTGGGTCGTGCTTGCAGGGTGAATGATCAGCGACTTGGCGTCGCCGACATTTGCCAGGAGGGAGAAAAGCTTCACGCTGTTGATCAGGCGGCGGCCCGCTTCTGCTCCCCCCTTAACTCCAAAGGAAAGGATCGCCCCCGCGCCCCTGGGCAAATACTTCCGGGCATTCCGGTAGGAGGGGTGATCGGGCAGGCCGGGGTAACTCACCCAGGCAACGGCAGGATGATGCTGCAAATACCGCGCCACTTCCAGAGCGTTGGCGCTGTGCCGTTCCATCCGCAGGTGAAGGGTCTCCAATCCCTGCAGAAAGAGAAAAGCATTGAAGGGGCCGAGGCAGGCGCCAATATCCCGCAGGAGCTGAACGCGGGCCTTGACAATGTAGGCCATGTTTCCGAAATTTTCTACGTACCTGATGCCGTGGTAGCTAGGGTCAGGTTCGGTGAGGCCGGGAAACTTGCCGTTCGTCCAGTCAAAACGGCCGCTGTCAACGATTACCCCTCCAATCGCAGTGCCGTGCCCCCCGATAAACTTGGTGGCCGAATGGACCACGATATCGGCGCCGTACTCGAACGGGCGGCAGAGGTAGGGGGTTGCAAAGGTGTTGTCAACAATCAGAGGAATCCCCGCTTCATGGGCGATTTGTGCAATCGCTTCAAGATCGGGAACATCCAGTTTCGGATTGCCGATGATTTCTACGAAAAACGCCTTCGTTTTTTCCGTCAGCGCACGGCGGAAGTTCTCGGGAGCCGCCTGGTCCACAAATTTTACGGTCAGGCCGAGCCTGGGCATGGTGTGGTAGAACAGGTTGTAGGTGCCTCCATAAAGGCTGCTGGAAGAAACAATTTCATCTCCGGCACCGGCGATGTTCAGAATTGCGTAAGTAATTGCCGCCTGGCCGGAAGCGGTGGCCAGAGCCCCAACTCCGCCTTCCAGAGCTGCAATCCGTTTTTCAAAAACATCATTTGTCGGGTTCATTATCCTGGTATAAATATTGCCAGGCTCTTCCAGAGCAAAAAGGGCGGCTGCATGATCGGCATCGCGGAAATTATAAGAAGTAGTCTGGTAGATGGGAACAGCCCGCGCCCCGGTCGTGGGATCGGGCTGCTGCCCGGCATGTACGGCCAGGGTGGCGAATTTCCAGTTGTCACTCATTTTTGCACTCTCCTCTCAGAAACCCTATAAAACTTGTCTGATAAGTTTATTATCCTCCTGGAAACTGCTTCTGTAAATATTCTCCTGAATAATTGTGCTCCGTGACCCGCCCCGGCACCTCCTGATTGGCAATGTTCGCAATCCTGATCAGAAAATAGCCCAGGGCCAGGCCCGGCACGGCCAGGCCCGCAGGCCTGCACCCTCATTTTCCCCCGGTGCGGCGCCGGGCGGCCGCATGCCCAGCAGGGCAGATGATCAGGCACCTGCCGCAGAAACTCGCCCCGAAATTCCCTTCGGGATGCTCGCTGTTCACGAGCCGGGGGTCCCTCCGGTGCCATAAATATTCATAGATGAGGCGGGGGCTGAGGGAAGAGGGGCGGGGTAGATCCACCTGGGGCTGGAAAGGAGTCCCCTCCCACAATCTGGTGCTCAAGCCTACTGCCGTCCACCAGCAGGCATCGGAATCTACCACACCGTAAACAAACTTTCTCCCTCCGATAACAACCTCCCACTCCTCCTCTTTAATCGCCCCCGCCGGACAGTTCCTGACGCAGGCCATGCAGCGCCTGCAGACATCTTCTTTTAGAACCTGATCCGCCTCCAGTTCGGCGTCCGTCAGCACGGTAATAAAGCGCTGCCTTGGCCCGAACTCAGGTGTCAGGACCAGCCCCTGCCACCCAAAAGTTCCCAAGCCCGCCGCGACTGCCGCGTGGCGGAAAGAAAGCGGCCCGTAGTGTCTGCGCTGCTCCCAGTAGTGCTCTCCCCGCGCCGGAATGGGCAAGGCGAGAAAGCCGTGATCCTCCAGGTACCGGGTCACCCGGTAGGCCAGGTAGTCCAGCTCGCGGTTGAGGTACGCATAACCGAACATGTTGTAAGAGTAATTGGAAATTCCCTTCCGCATAACCTCAAGGCTCGCATCGGGGATATGCAGGCCCAGGACAACCACGCTTTTTGCGCCGGGAAACTGGTCCCCGGCCCGGTTCGGAGGTGTAAGGGCCGCGTCCAGCCGCGCCGCAGGAGTGATCCCGACTAAATCAGCCCCAAGGGCCCGGGCAAACCTGCGCAAACTTTCAGTAAGCTCCCTCATCTTTTCGGCCTCCAGATTCTTGAATTTACCTGACCAGGCTCAATCGAACAAATCGGTGCTCAAGTATCGTTCTCCCGTATCGGGGAGAATGGCTACAATCAGCTTCCCCCGCGCCTCGGGGCGGCTGCTGATCTGGAGCGCCCCGAAGGCCACCGCACCAGAGGAGATTCCGACGAGGAGGCCCTCTTCCCGGGCGAGGCGCCGGGATGTTTCATAGGCCTCCTCGTCCTTCACGGTAATGATCTCGTCCACCACCTTCCGGTCGAAAACGGCAGGAACGAAACCGGGCCCGATGCCCTGAATCTTGTGGCGGGCAGGCTTCCCTCCGGAGAAAACCGGGCAGCGGAAGGGCTCCACTCCTGCAACTTTGATATCGGGCCGCATCTCCTTCAACCTCCGCGCCACACCAACAACGGTTCCTCCCGTTCCCAGACCTCCCACAACGATGTCTACCTTCCCCTCGGTATCCCGCCAGATTTCCATTGCCGTTGTTTCTGAATGGATGTCGGGATTGGCCTCGTTGGCAAACTGGTTCGGAATCCAGGCACCGGGTATTTCCTTTGCCAGTTCCTCGGCCTTGCGCACCGCCCCGGGAATCAGCTCCTCAGCAGGAGTTAATACCACCTCCGCGCCGTAAGCCCGAAACAGCCTGACCCTCTCGACGCTCATGCTCTCGGGCATGGTCAGAATCACCCGGTACCCGCGAACCGCGCCGATCATAGCCAGGCCGATGCCGGTGTTGCCGCCCGTAGGTTCGATAATGGTCGTTCTACCGGGAGCAATGATCCCCTCGCGCTCCGCTTTCTCGATCATGCTCAAGCAGATGCGGTCCTTCACGCTCCCGCCCGGGTTAAAGCTTTCCAGCTTGACGACCACCCTGCCGAGAGATTCCCTGGCTAAACGGTTCAGCTGAACAAGAGGAGTTCTTCCGATCAGTTCTTCCACCGTGCGCGCAATTCGCACCGCAAAAACCTCCCAAATCACTCTAAATTACTTCTTTATGTCGTCGGTTACAGAAACGAAGATCCTTTCTGCCAGGGCTACGGGCTCCCGGGTTTCAAGGACACCCGCAGCTTTGAGGTTCTTAATCCCCTGGAAGAGATCTCTCTGGGCCGATTTGATCCCGGGGACGTACCGGTACTTGGCCAGCAGCTTCGCGTTCCCGGCCGCGGTGCCTCCCGTGTACTTCTTCTCCACACTCAGTTGCGCCGCTTCCTCGCGGTGCTCATTTACCCAAAGAGTTGCCTTCATCAAGGCCCGGGTAAGGGCTGCCGCAGCCTCCGGATCCTTTTTAATCAACTTCCCGCTCACAGCAACATAGCAGCAGTACTCGTCGGCATAGGGCTTGGTCTCCGAAAGGCTGATAACCAGTCGGCCTTTATTCTTGTCGAGGATCAACTGTCCCCACGGGTCGGCAATCGCCACAGCATCAATTTCCCCCTTATCCAGTGCCGTTTCCAACTGATCGGGGGGGTATGCTTTCCAGGTCACGTCGCGCTTCCAGTCAATTCCTGCCCGGGTTAGAGCAACGGCAAGGAAGTTCATGGGGCCCGCGCCGATGGCATCAACCCCGATCCGTTTCCCGCGAAGGTCTTCCACTTTTGTAATCCCGCTATTATTTCCCGCCACAACTTGAATGCAACCGGTATGTAATCCAGCTGTAAACTTGATATCTGTCCCCTGCTCGACAGGTTTGATCCATTTATGGAAGAGCCCCAGAGTTGCATCGATTTTCCCGGTAGCAAGACCCTCCCTGATGTGCTCAAAATCGGTTCTGACAACCTCGGCACTTAAGCCTTCCTTTTCAAAAAAACCTTTCTCTGCGGCAACGTAAATAGGCGCATAGCAAAGCGCACCGGCGCTGCCTATTTTTACAGTTCTGACCTGACCTGTGCTTCCGCTGTCCTCTTGCTTCTGGCTCTCCGTCTTCCGGCCGCACCCAGCCAGCCCGGAAACGAGCAGCGCCAGCAAGGCAACCACCAGGATTACGGCTGCCGCCCTCTTTTTCACGGAAACTCCCCCTTTTCCAATGCTTTTCATAAGAACGGCTTGCTCCGGTAAAATAAATTCAGCTAAACTCGACAACTCACCTCCTCCAACAACTGCCTGCACCGGTTAAGCTGCACCGGTAAACTAGATGGCATAAGTCAACTCTCCCTCCTCTTCATCGCGGTTCAAATGAAGCAGCCTTAAGATCTGGCTGCGCAGGCGGAAAAAATCCGGATGATCCCGGGCGCGGGGGTACCCCAAAGGAATATCCAGTATGCTCTGGATCCGGGCCGGCCGGGGAGTAAGGATTGCAACCTGCTCGCTGAGGTAAATTGCTTCATCAATATCGTGGGTCACCAGAATGACCGTCGTGCGCCGGAGGCGCCAGATGCGGTAAAGCTCATCCTGCATCTGCATCCTCGTCAAGGCATCAAGCGCCCCCAGAGGCTCGTCGAGAAGGAGTACAACGGGCCGGTTGATCAGCACCCGCGCCAGCGCCGCCCGCTGGGCCATCCCTCCCGAAAGCTGGTAAGGAAACATGTTTCTAAACTCTTTAAGTCCGGTCAGCTCGAGGAACTCCTCCACAACCTCGGGACTTACACGCTCCCCCCGCGCCCTGGGGCCGAAAGTGAGATTCCCCTCCACCGTCAGCCAGGGGAAGAGGGTTGGATCCTGGAAAACAAGCCCCCGGCTGTAATGGGGCCCCTGGACCGCCTCGCCGTTGACATAGAGAGAGCCTGAGGTTGGTTTTTCAAGGCCCGCCAGCAAACGGAGCAGGGTTGACTTTCCGCAACCGCTGGGGCCGAGCAAAGAAACAAAACTTCCGGCCCCGACCTCCAGGTTGATTCCGGCCAGGACGGGTATCTCCTGGCCGCTCCCGTCTGGAAAAACCTTGGTCACATTTTGCAGAAGAATATCTCCTCCCCCTTTTTTTGCCTGCACTTTTATTCCTCCATTCTCTGGGGTAATTCAGGGTTTCCCCCTAAACTTCAACGCTCTTTTCAGTTAAAGGGCAAACCGGCGTTGCTTCCGGGGGGCGCTGCCCCAAAAACTGCACCGTTTCTCAAGAAAAGGGGGTGCCCGGCCCCTCCTGGCTTAGAGCAGAGACGGATTCATCATTCCGAAGATCATGGCGATATGGGCAACGATGAGGAAACCGATCAAGAGGGTAAAGTGCAGCTGCATCTTGCCCTCAAGATCCCGGTGCCTGCCCAGGATTCCCAGCTCCAAAAGGGCGATTCCGAAGAGGAAAATCACGCCGCTCAAATAAAACCCTACCGCCAGGATGTCCACCAACCCGCGCCACTCAATTCCCGGCACCACTTTCGTCGTCAGGTACAGGAAAATCCCAAGAAAATAGAAGCCCAGGATAATCCCCACCCACCGGTTAAAGTGGCGGAGCGGACCTTCGTGCAGCCGGCGGAAAACCACAAAAAATTCGGTCACCGTAAGGGTCTCGGCCAAGATCACAGGGATGGCCATGAAGATGATCAGGTTCCACGGTTGATTTGTTGCCAGCAGTTCCATGTAGTGGGTCATCTGCTGGCTCATCGCCTGCTTCACCATCTCGTTCATCATCTGGCCCATCATCTGTGGTGGCATAAATTACCTCCTTCCTCCATTCCATAACATAAATTCCCGGGCACCCCAAAACCTGACTCATTGATTTCCGGGAGTATCGGCAACAGGGCCGGCAGGACCGCCGCGTTGTCGGCCCCCACAAAGGCTGCCACCAGCGGCAGGAAGTGGAATATACAGCCCCCTCCTACCACCTGATCAGTCCCCGCTGCCAGGCCAGAAAGCGATCCCGGAAGCGGAAAATAACAGTTAAGAGTGTTGAAAAAAGCAGTGCCATGATCAGAAGGGCTCCGTAAACCTTGTCGTACTCGGCCCACCCCTGAGCCCACTGAACGTACCAGCCCAGCCCCGCTTTCACACCGAGCATCTCAGCCACAACCAGGGTTGCAAAGGAAAGCCCCAACCCCATGAAAAGCCCGACGAAAATCGAGGGAAGCGCCGCGGGAATCGCCACTTTCCACAAAAGAACCCACCCCCCGGCCCCCAGCGTCCGTGCCACCTCCAGGTAGGACCTGTTCACACCTGCCACCCCCGACCAGGTGAGAATGGTCACGGGAAACCAGGCGCTCAGCGCCAGGAGAAAAATGCTGGCGGAGAAGCTGTTGGGAAAGAGTACCATTGCAAGGGGAATCCACGCCGGTGCGGGGATGGGGCCCATAAAGCGGAGCACCGGCTGGAGCCAGTATTCCCCCTGCCTGAACCAGCCCATCAAGATGCCGGTTCCAAGCCCCGCAAGAGTTCCGGCAAGATAGCCCAGGCCAAGCAGACGAAGGGAATGGACGATGCTCAGGCCGAGCAGGGAGCGGTCCCGCCAGAGTTCGAATAGAATCTCACCTGGGGCCGGAAAATACGGGAGAGGAAGCAGGCGCAACCTGCTTGTAAGCAGATCCCACAGCAAGACGAGCACCAGTATCGCCAGAAGAAGAGGAACCTGACGCCCCCAGGGCTCTTTTAAGGCTTTTTGCAACCGCAGCAGCCTCCGGCTGAGATCGATCCGTCCCGAAACTGCCTCCATTAAAATCACCTTCCTCCTGGTTTCAGCACCGGGCCTGAACGGCAGCCAGGTTAAGCACGCCCCGCAACTGGTTGATGTTTTCCTCTTCCTGGAAGAGGGTGGTGCTCAAGTAGCGTTCCCCCGTATCGGGGAGAATGACTACGATCAGCTTCCCTTGATTTTCGGGGCGCCGGGCCACCAGCCGGGCTGCAAAGGCCGCCGCGCCTGAAGAAACCCCGACCAGCAGCCCGAGGCTGCGCGCCAGCATCCGGCTGGTTGCAGCCGCCTCCTCGTAGCGGACCTGGATAATTTCATCAACAAGGGACAGGTTGAGCACCTCAGGGATAAAACCCGCACCGATCCCCTGGATGCGGTGCGGCCCCGGCTTCCCTCCCGAGAGCACGGGGGACTCCGCCGGCTCGACGGCAACAATCTTCAACGACTCCTTGCGGGGTTTCAGCACTTCTGCGACACCGGTAATCGTTCCCCCCGTGCCGACTCCGCCCACAACAAGATCCACCTGGCCTTCGGTATCCTCCCAAATCTCGAGAGCCGTGGTGGCGCGGTGGATGGCCGGATTCGCGGGATTCCGGAACTGCTGGGGAATAAAGGAATTCGGGATCTGGGCCGCCAGTTCTTCTGCCTTCCGGACCGCTCCTTTCATTCCCTCTGCACCGGGTGTCAGGACCAGTTCTGCCCCGTATGCTTTCAGGAGGTTGCGCCGCTCGATGCTCATTGTCTCGGGCAT
The DNA here is from genome assembly GCA_013177945.1 of Bacillota bacterium. Lineage (NCBI taxonomy): Bacteria > Bacillati > Bacillota > Bacillota bacterium. Next base: position 70,168 of record JABLXW010000016.1, on the reverse strand, counting down.
CGTGAGAATCAAGCGGTAACCCCTGGCGGCGCAGACGAAGGCGAGGGCAATCCCCGTGTTCCCGCTGGTGGGCTCGATGATCACCGTATCCTTGTCAATCAATCCCCGCTCCTCGGCATCTTTGATCATGGCGTAGCCGATCCGGTCCTTGACGCTGCCGGCAGGGTTGAAGGACTCCAGCTTTCCCGCGATCTCTGCACCTGTACCCTGAGAAAGCGTTTTCAGGCGCAGCAAGGGTGTACCCCCAATCAGCTCCGTCAGGTTTTCATAAATGCGCATGAACATTTCCACTCCTTCTCTCAAAATTTTTTGAGTCTCTTCCTGTCCGGTGCTCCCCATCCCATGCCCGGAAAATGCCATTTTGAAACGAAAGGCCAGGCAAGAAACTTGCCTGGCCTCCGGTTGTCCGGTCAGCCTCTCGTTTGCTCAACAGAGGCGAACTTTTTCAATTCTTTCCATTTGGACTATTTTCCCGTCCTGCACCACGAGGGTCACACTTCCGTAGCGGAGATCTTTTAAAAGCAAGAGAAGCCCTTTCAGCCAGGGTGCCTGTACTACGGATTTAACATCTTCCCCTTCCTTCTCCAGAAAAAACTGGCGCGCACCCACAGCCTCACCCTCCTTCCCGACTCAGGAATTCCTAGTATGTTACTTGGTTTACTATACTTTTTTACCAATATAACAATTAATATTGCAGGTGTCAAGGGGCTGAGAAAAAAATAACAGAAATTTTGCCGGAAATTAAAATGCCCGTTAGTCCCACAGAAAGCCTGAGCAGGCATTCATTTATTCCCAACTGCCGCCTTACTTCCATCGGAATTAAGCTGTGTTGCCAGTTTCACCCTCATCACCTCTTAATAAAGCTTGGACTTACAAAGCACGGGAGACGACAAACAAAACCTCCTCGGCAATTACGGCATCCTCCTCGCAAAAAGGAAGAACCCTTCCCTCGACCCAAGACAACCCCCGTTCTATCCGGACCTGACTGGAGCGCGCCCAATCGAGAAAATCTCTCACCGTGAAGAGGTGGATGTTTGGAGTCTCATACCACTGGTAGGGAAGGGCCGGCGTCACCGGCATTCTCCCCGTTAAAATCAGCGAGGCAACGACATGCCAGTGTCCGAAGTTCGGGAAACTGATCACCCCGGCCCTTCCAACCCGGAGCATTTCCTCAAGAACAAAGAGGGGTTTGTTGACCTCCTGCAGGGTTTTCTCCAAAACCACAAAATCAAAAAAACCGTCCGGCAAGCCTGTCAGCCCCTCGTCCAGATCCAAATGCAGGACGGGAACCCCCCTGGCGATGGCTCCTGCCACCCGGTGAAAATCCTTTTCAATTCCCAGCCCCTCGACTTTCTTCTCTGCCATCAGCCTTGCGAGGAGTTCCCCATCCCCGCAGCCCAGGTCGAGGACAGAGGACCCCTCGGGGATAAGATCAAAAATGGCCTCGTGATCCCAGCGGTGTTTTCCGTTTCCGTTCACGCGAGCCTCCCCCCTTCCAGAAAGGAGCGGACCAGGCAGGAGAGCTTCTCGACCTCAAGGAGGAAGGCATCATGCCCGTAGGTGGATGGAATATTGACATAACTCACCCGCTTCCTGCTACGGGTCAGGGCAAGCGCCAGTTCCTTCATCTGCTCCGGTGGATAAAGCCAATCGGAGGAAAAAGAAACCAGGAGCAATCTGCTTTGAATCCTGCTGCAGGCCCGATCCAGGTCCCCCTCCCCCCAGTTCGCGGCATCATAGTAGTCCATCGCCCGGGTGATGTAAAGGTAGCTGTTGGCGTCAAATCTCTCCACAAAGGCCTCTCCCTGATGCCGGAGATAGCTCTCAACCTCGAAATCCACGCCCAGGTGAAACCCGGGGCCCTCCCCGTTGCAAAACCTGCGGCCGAATTTCCAGCGCATCGAAACCTCCGAAAGGTAGGTGATATGGCCGAGCATCCGGGCGGCTGCAAGCCCCCGGTCCGGCGTCGCCTTCCCGTAGTAGTCGCCGTCTTGAAAATTGGGATCGGTAGTGATCGCGTGCCTGGCAACGGCGTTGAAGGCAAGCCCCTGGTCGCTCAGGCGGGCCGCAGAAGCAATGATCAGAGCCGATTCCACGCGCTCCGGGTAGGCAAGCGCCCACTCCAGGGCCTGCTGCCCGCCCAGGGAACCTCCTGCCACCGCGCGCAGGCGCGTGATGCCGAGATAACTGACCAGGCGCTCCTGCAGCCGGACCCAGTCTCCCACGGTTACTACAGGAAAGCGGAGGCCGTAGGGCCGCCCGGTTTCGGGATCGATGGAAGCGGGGCCTGTTGTTCCGTAGCAGCTTCCCAAAAGATTGGAACAGATCACGCAGTACTTCGTGGTATCAAAAGCCTTGCCCGGGCCGATCATCCCGTCCCACCAGCCGGGCCTTTTCTTAAGCCAGGGGCGGCCCAGTTCGTCGGCCCTGGCGCTCCAGCCTGCAGCATGAGCATCTCCCGAAAGGGCGTGCAGGATCAGGATGGCGTTGTCCCGAGCGGGGTTCAGCTCCCCGTAAACTTCGTACTCCACATCAACGGGAGCAAAGGTTCTCCCGCAGTCGAGGGGAAGGGGGTTTTTTTCATCTGCAAGCCGCACCCGATGCGGCACGGTCCACCCTACGGAACGCAGAGAGTCAGGTGGATCATGTTGATCGGGAGCCTTTTTGACGAGAACGTTGAGCGGATCGCTCACCCTGGGATCACCTCGAACTTTTGACAAGATTATCGAGTAGGGCAGCGCTAGGTAATCAGTCTAGCGCTGTCCCTCTCACAGAACCGTGCGTACGGGCCACGTACACGGCTCCTGGCAAACCTCAGTCGTTAGCTTTCATAATAACGATGCAAGATGCCAACCTCATATCTCTCGAGGTTAACTAAACCGATTTCGTCAAACCAGGTGTTTGGAAGAGCCATCGAAACGAGAGGACTGGCTGAGTTTCTCCATCTTCGCATGGATATCTTCTCAAATTCCCCTTTGTAACCTCGACGGCGAAGGGCTTTATGAAACGCCTTCCAGGTCTTCCACTCCAGCATCTTCTTCATTCGGAGCCGTCGACGTATCCATCCCATGAGCTCGCGAAGTACTCTCTTGCAGTTCGCTATGCGGAAGTAGTTAATCCACCCCCGCAGGATGGGGTTAAGCCTCCTGACCATTTCCTCCACATTCATGCCATGGTTCCGGGGCGTCAGCTGGCGGATAGCCTCTTTGAAGGCCTTTATTTTCTTGGGGTGAATGCCCACATTCTTGGGGTAGATGATAAACCCAAGATAGGCTACACCCTCATAGACGCTGGTTATACGCGTCTTTTCCTTGTTGACAACGAGTTTGAGCTCGCCTTCAAGGATTTCATAGGCAGTCTTCATGTACCTTTCCGCCTGCCGGGGTGTCCTGGCAAAGATGAGAATATCGTCCGCATAGCGAACTATGCGAATACCCCTCTCTTTCATCGCCCGGTCAAAATAGTCCAGATAGATGTTGGTGAGAAGGGGTGATATTACACCACCTTGTGGACTCCCTACTTCAGTCCCTTCAAAGACCCCGTCCCTCATGACGCCAGCCTCCAGGAACAACCGGATTAATCGCAGCACAGAACCATCGCTGACTTTCCGGTTCACTCCCTGAAGAATTAGGTCATGGTCAAGACGGTCAAAGCACTTGGAGAGGTCCATGTCTACTACATGTGTAAGTCCATACCGGTTCATGAACCTCTCGGCTTTGGCTACTGCCTGCTGGCAGGAACGCCCCGGTCGGTATCCATAGCTTGACGGGTGAAAGTCTTGGTCAAAGATTGGCTGAAGTACGTTTAACAGTGCTTGCTGGACTACCCTGTCCCTAACGGTAGGTATCCCAAGCAGCCTCTTCCCTCCATCCGGCTTGGGTATCTCCACCCTCAGGACTGGGCTTGGTCTGTACGTCCCGGTCTTGAGTTCAAGATGAAGTTTGGCTATTTCATCGTCTAGATTCTCGCCGAAGGCTCGCACGGTCTCCCCGTCTACCCCGGGAGCACCATTGTTCGCCTTGACGGCACCGTATGCCTTCTTCAGGTTCTCAATACGGTATACTTTGTCTATTAGGCTGTAGTACTTCATCTCTTCTCCCGCATCTCGCCGTACTCCCTGCGTCTCTCCCTCGCATGGTTGCAGTTCCTTCTCAAAGTTCGCACGGCGTCTCTAGCTCTAAGGCAATCTACCGCGCTCTGCTCCGATAATCTGCTGAGCGGACGAAAGCTCCAGCCGGCTCGTCACCCCCGGATGCCCCGTTCCCCTTGGCATCTCAGCCTCAGTTGTCTTCTCCCATGTTCGTTCGATCCGCGGTCGCACGCTTTGGTTTGCCTTCGTCCCTTCGCAACCAGAGGAACTTTTGGCTCCTTTGGCCCAGCATCTCTCGGATGCTGTCCCTTCAGTTTTACCCTCCAGTCCGTTACCGGCTTTCATTGGCTGAAGGTTCATCACTACTACGGACTCATCTGCCACCCTGCACCACTTCTTCTCTCCCTTGCCTCCCGGCTTGTTCGAGCTTACCAGGTCTGGCCTGGATGATACAGGGCTTCCCCAATTAAGCCTGCCTGCCTGAACATGAACCCGTCCGTCCAAACTCCTCAGGTCATCCAGCCTTCGGGCTTTCCCACTTTTCGCAAGGTTACCCACCTGAGAAGCCAACCCCGGTTCGCTTGCGCTACGTTCCATGTTCTTCCTTCGGCTTCCTTCAGATCCCGCCGTTACCGGCGACACCCTTGCCTACGGATTGTCTTCCCGCTGGTTAGGCGACAGGGTTTCTTTCAACCCATCGGCTCAGCAGACATGTTGGGCGAACGAAAAGGCCCTCTTGCATAAGAAGAGGGCCGGTATGGCAACTCCTCTTCTTATCTTTCCGGGTTTCCGGTGTCTTCCGGTCATCCCGGCGGGAATTGGCACCTTTCCCGGCATTCCTGGTGCCGGGATGGTTGCCGAAGGTTCCTCGGGCCCTTCCCTCCCCTTCTCTGGATAAGAAGATATAACTGATTAATCTTATTGATTTACTACAAAATATATATGCTGCGCATCTCCTTGTCAACTACAATTTTTTGAAAAAACCCCGGCCAAAGAGCCGGGGCTCAAAAAGGAGTGAGGCAAGGCCGGCAAGAACGGTTATGCCCACCAGCTATCTTAGTGGCAGGAACCGCCCCTGGAGCGCAGAGAGTCATGCGACCGAGGGTTCTCCTCGTTCCGGCCGGGAGCATCCCCTTCGGCAGCAGAGGTTTCCTTGTTTCGCCGGGAGGACCCCATGTGACCGCAGCAGCCGCCGCGCCAGAACATCAAAAGGAACAACGCACCCAAAGCGATCAGCCAGATCCACTTCTCCACCTTTCACACCTCCCTGCACGAACTGTACGAATTGAGTGCGGAGCGCCTCAAGAAAGGAAGAAAGGCCGGGGTTCTCTCTTTATAGAAAAGGTAAGCCTCCCCAAACTCTCTTTCCAGTTCCTTTTCCTCCCTGCCGGCCAAACGCACATAGGCAAGAACCACCAGCGGGAACATCAGCAGGCCAGCAATGGTCGGCCACTGGACGATGAGGCCCGCTGCAAAAATGATCAACCCGAGATACTGGGGGTGCCGCAGGTAGCGATAGATCCCCCCGGTGACCAGTCCTCCCTGGGCGCGGTAAATTCGCCACCACCCTGCAGCCACAAGCGCCATGCCGCCCAGCATGAAAAGGTTCCCAAGCTGGCAAACGACAAGCGTCCACTTTTCACCTAAAAACAAAGTGGCCAGGAGGTGCCCCCGGGCGTGGGAAAAAGGTTGCAAAGCAGGATACTTAGCACCTAAAACCCCGGTTAAAATGTAAACTGTTAAAGGAAAGCCGTACATTTCCGTAAAAAGCGCGACGATAAAGGCAGCGGCGACCCCCAGAGAGCGCCACTCTCGCTTCTTCCGGGGGTGGAGGAAAGCAAACACAAAGAGCAAAAAGAGGGCGCTGTTGAAGAAAACAAGACTCCACATTCCGTAATCATAGGTGGTACTCAAGACAGATTCACCTCTCCCATCAATTTTTTCGTTCTTCAGCCCTCCGGCAGCCGGGGAAAGCGCGGCCTGAATGAGCGCAGGCGCAAGGAGTTGGTAACAACGGAGACAGAACTGAATGCCATCGCCAGCGCCGCAATCATCGGGTTGAGCAGGACCCCGAAAAACGGGTAAAGCACCCCCGCGGCAACGGGAATTCCGATGATGTTGTAGATAAAAGCCCAGAAAAGGTTCTGCTTGATCGTCCTGATCGTTCTCCTGCTCAGCTGGAGTGCCGTAACCACCCCCAGCAGGTCGCCGGTGATCAGGGTGATGTCTGAGGAGGCCATCGCCACATCGGTGCCGGTTCCCAGGGCGATTCCGACATCGGCCTGGGCAAGCGCCGGGGCGTCGTTGATCCCGTCGCCCACCATTCCCACAATCCGCCCCTCTTCCTGCAGTTTCTTGATCTCTGCTGCCTTGTCCCCCGGCAGGACGCGCGCCCGGAACCGGGTGATGCCGGCTTCCCGGGCAATGGCCGCCGCAGTGCGGGCGTGGTCCCCGGTGATCATCACCGTCTCCAGGCCCATCTGGTGCAGGGCGGCGATGGCGCGCCGCGAGGTGGGCTTGAGCCGGTCGGCAACACCGATCAGCCCCACGCACACCCCATCGAGCGCAACATACATGGGAGTCTTTCCCTGCTCCGCGAGGACTTCTCCTTCATGCTTCAGGTCTCCTAGAACTACTTTCCTCCCCTCGAGGAGTTCCGGAGTTCCCACGAGAACCTCCTTCCCCGCAACCAGGGCGCGCACCCCCCGCCCGGGGATCGCCTCAAAATCTTCCGCGCCGGGAAGATCAAGGCCGGCCTGCTCCCGCGCGTGGCGCACCACCGCCTCCCCCAGAGGGTGCTCCGAGCCCTGCTCCGCAGCGGCGGCATAGAACAGCAGGTCCCGCTCCCCTGCTCCCCGCGCCATAACATCGGTCACAACCGGCTCCCCTTCGGTCAGGGTCCCCGTTTTGTCGAAAACGATGGTACTCAGCCTGTGGGCCAGCTCCAGGCTTTCCCCGTTTTTGATCAGGACTCCGTACTCGGCTCCCTTTCCCGTGCCCACCATCACTGCAGTGGGCGTTGCCAGGCCCAGGGCGCAGGGGCAGGCGATGATCAGAACTGCGACGAAATTAAGCAGGGCGTAGAGCAGGGAGGGGGCGGGCCCGAAAAAGTACCAGCCGAGGAAGGTGAGGACGGCGATGCCTAAAACGGCCGGCACGAAGTAGCTCGCCACCACATCGGCAAGGCGCTGAATGGGGGGCTTTGATCCCTGGGCCTCCTCCACCAGCCTGATAATCTGGGCGAGAACCGTTTCTCTTCCCACCTTTGTGGCGCGGAACCGGAAGGTTCCCGTCCTGTTCAAAGTCGCCCCGATCACTTCGTCTCCCGGCCCCTTCTCCACCGGAACGCTTTCACCTGTCAGCATCGACTCATCCAGGGTGGAATGCCCTTCCACAATCACCCCATCCACAGGGACCTTTTCCCCGGGCCTGACGACCACGAGATCGCCGGGAACCACCTCCTCTACAGGGACCTCCACCTCCCTCCCGGCGCGCACCACCCTGGCCATCTTGGGCCGCAATCCCATCAACTTCCTGATCGCCGCTGAGGTCTGCCGCTTTGCCCGCGCCTCAAGATACCGGCCCAGCAGGATCAGGGTGATGATCACCGCCGCCGTATCGTAGTAAATCACGGGGGTCATCCCCCGCGCCTCAAAGTAGCCAGGCGCCACGGTCATGAGGAGGCTGTACAGGTAGGCGGCGCTCGTACCCGTAGCGATGAGGACGTTCATGTCGGCGCTGCGGGCCTTGAGTGCCGACCAGGCGCCCAGGTAAAAACGCCACCCTGCTCCGAACTGAACGGGCGTGGTGAGGAGAAGCAGGAGCCAGGGGTTGGCCAGCAAGGCAGGGATGCCGGGGAGAAACTCCCGGAAGCTGCCCAGCACCACCGGCACCGTGAAAGCCGCGGCAAAGAGCAGCGTCCGGCCCAGTTTCTTAAGATCGCCTTCCCGCGCCGCCTCCTCATGGTCCGGCGGCTGTTCCTCGTCCAGCAGGGCCTCGTACCCCAAACCCTGCACCAGGGACCGCAGTTCCTCCGGGGCGACAACCCCGGGAACGTAGTCGACGACGGCCTTTTCCCCGGCAAAGTTGACGGAGGCCTGAACAACGCCGGGCGTCTGCCGGAGGGCGTTTTCAATCCTGCGCACGCAGGCCGCGCAGGACATCCCCCGGACGGTCAGGTAAAGGCGCTTCGTTTCCCCTTCCGGGGCCGGTCCCTTCCCTCCTTTCTCTTGATGCTCCGGAGGGGGCCCCTGGCCCCCGGTCGGGCCTCTTAGCGCAGCATCCCTTAATTCCCGCTCCATAAACCAACCTCCTGTTGGGTAAGGTGTAAAACCTTCGTAATGGCTACACATGAAAGAGAGGTGGCCCCAAATGGCTTAAAGGTTTCTGACTACTCCCCCTTCGTGGTGCTGCTGGTGCAGTTCCCACATTCCCGATCTCTGCATCATTTTACCCCTCTCCTGCTGCCGCTTATTCCCCGGCGAAGACTCTGGGCCCTGGAAAGCAGGGCAGCCTTGCGCCATTTCCTGCAGGAACTTTTCGTTTGCCTCCGGGTGACACTGCTGAATCATCTCCCGGTGGGATTCTATCCAGCCGGGATTTGAAGCCAGCCGGGCCCGGTCCGGAATTTCCTCTGCCGGCCGGGGTCCGGCATTAGCCTGAAACCAAAGGGTTCCCAGCACACCTGCCAGAAACAGGAAACCAAGCAACAGGTAGCCAACCTTCCGCATCTCTTTGCCTCCTTAGCTTTTTCTCCCTTCAAAAGGACGCCTCAAAAGGGCCACCCCTAATCTTTTTACAAACTCAACGAAGAAACCGGAGCAGAACCTGGTGAAGCTCTTTCACCGCCCTTTCCTCCTCCCCCGCCCGGATGGCGTTGACGACGCACCCCTTCAGGTGGCGCTCCAGAATGAGGAGGCCCACGCGGTTCAGGCCCTGCCTTGCGGCAGCAAGCTGCGTCAGGACATCAATGCAGTAGCGACCATCCTCGACCATGCGCTGGAGGCCCCGGACCTGCCCTTCGATTTTTCGCAATCTCTCCAGAAGTTCATCCCTGACAGGTTCGTAAGAATTCAAGCTCCCACCTCCCCGTGCCGTTTTTAATTTTGCCATACTACTATACCATAGTAGGGTATTCTCGGCAGTTTTTTAAAAAATCGTTTTTTAAGATAACTAAGTATTTAAATATTTTTACTCACCTTTGAGGGAAGTATAAAACATTGCACCGCCCCGTGTCAAGAAGTTTTTTCAGGAAAGTCTTTTGTGGAAGCGCAGGATGCTGACGAGGTTCACAATGAGGCCGAAGACCAGGAGGGAAAGCACCTGGGGCCAGAGGTAGTTGAGCCCGATCCCTTTGAGAATGATCCCGCGCAGGATCTGAAGGAAGTAGGTGGCGGGAACGAGGTAGCCGAGCGCGTAAAAGAAGGGGGGCATCGCCTCGCGGGGGAAGACGAACCCCGAGAGCAGGATGGTAGGAAAAATGATGAAAAAGGCCATCTGCATCGCCTGCTGCTGGTTTCTGGCAACGGTGGAAATAAGGAGGCCGATCCCTAAGCAGGCCAGCATGAAAACAAGGGAAAGAAGGTAAAGGAGCCCGATGCTCCCGTTGATGGGAACCCGGAAGACGATCACCCCCGCCAGCAGGGCAAGGGTCATCATCACCAGGGCAACGGCCATGTAGGGTAAAATTTTTCCAACCATCAGTTCCGCAGGGCGGACCGGAGTGACGATCAGCTGCTCCAGCGTCCCCCGCTCCCGTTCCCGGACGACGGCCATTGCGGTAAACAGGACCATCGCGATGGTCAGGATTACCCCCAGGAGCCCCGGCACCATAAAGTTCACCGAGAGGAGGTCCGGGTTGTACCAGGCGCGCACCCGGACATCAACCGGAAGGGCTTCGCTGCCGGAACTCCGCGCCGGGAGGGTACGGGCAACGATCTCGAAGGACTTCAACTGCCCGATCAGCTGGGAAGTGCTGATGGCAGAAGTGGCCGTCATCGGGTCCGAAGCGTCAACGAGCACCTGCACCGGGGCGCTCTGACCCCGCTTCAACTTCCGGGCGAAGTCCGGGGGGAAGATGATCCCCACCCGCGCCCTCCCGCTGTCCAGGCAGGCGGTTACCTCGCGGTAGCTCCCGGCGGCGTAGCGCAGGTCGAAGTACTGGGAGTGCTGGAAGGCATCAAGGATCTCCCTGCTTGCCCGGCTCCGGGACTGGTCCCAGACCACGGTGGGGAGGTGCTTGACATCTGTGTTTACGGCAAACCCGAAAAGCAAAAGCTGGATTACGGGAAGCAGGAGCATCATTGCGAGGGTCAGCCGGTCGCGCCGCATCTGGATCAGTTCCTTGTAAATAATCGGAAGCACCCTTTGCACGGACATCTACCCCCTGGCTGTAAAATTCCCCTGGCCGCGCACCAGCCTCACAAAGGCCGCCTCCAGGTTTTGCTCTCCTGACCGCTCTTTTACCTGCTCCGGCGTTCCGCAGATCAGGAGCTTTCCTCCATACATAAAAGCAAGCCTGTGGCAGTAAGCCGCCTCGTCCATGTAGTGGGTCGTCACTAAAACCGTCACCCCTTCCTGGGCAAGACGGTGGATGATATCCCAGAAAAGGCGCCGCGCCCGGGGGTCCACCCCGGAGGTGGGTTCGTCCAGGAACAAAAGAGGGGGTTCGTGCAGGAGGGCGCAGCCCAGCGCGAGCCGCTGCCGGATGCCGCGAGGCAAATGCTCCACCCGCAGGCGGAGCCACTTCGTCAGATCGAGCAGCGCCGCAACCTCCGCGATCCGCAAGCTGCGCCGCCTCCCCGAAACCCCGTAAATCTCGGCGTAAAACAACAGGTTCTCCTCTCCTGTCAGATCCTGGTAGAGGCTGAAGCGCTGGGACATGTAGCCGATGTGCGCCTTGACCCGCTCGGCTTCTGAATTCAGGTCGAAGCCCAGAACGTGCGCCCCTCCTGCCGTAGGAGCAAGAATTCCGCAGAGCATCCGGACCAGGGTGGACTTTCCCGCCCCGTTCGGCCCCAGCAGCCCGAAAACCTCCCCCGCCCGGACCGTGATGCTGACCCGGTCGACGGCAACGAAGCTCCCGAATGCTTTCAGGAGGTTTTCGGTGACGATTACCGCCTGCTTATCTCGCCCCTCCGGCAGCCCCTGTTCTCCCCGGCTTTTAACCAGGGCCGTCACTGCCATCCCCTCTTTCCACCATATTTCCCCGGCGCGCCAGGAGGGAAAGAAAGATGTCCTCGCAGGAGGGAGGAACCTGCCGGACTTCCGCATCGGGCAGCCCTGCCCCGGCCAGGGCAGCCTGCACTTCTTCCTCCTGGATCTGCTCCACTGTCAGGTGCAAATGGTCGCCGAAAAGGTTGGCATCTTTTACGCCCGGCAGGGAGGCCAGCACCTCCCGGGCGCGGTAGATCTGCGCTCCCTGCGCCACCTTCACTTCCAGGATCTTTCCCTCCAGCAATCCGGCAAGGGAGGCCGGGGGCCCTACCGCCAGGACCCTCCCCTCGTGCAAAAGCACGATCTGATCGCAGCGGGCGGCCTCGTCCATGTAGGGGGTGGCGATGAGAACGGCCGGCTCCCGCTCCTGCCGTAAAGCCCTGAGCAAATCCCAGAAATCCTGGCGGGCTGCAGGGTCGACGCCGGTGGTGGGTTCATCCAGAAGCAAGAGCTCCGGTTCAGGGAGAATGCTGCAGGCCAGGCCCAGCTTCTGGCGCATCCCACCTGAAAGGTGATCCGCCGGGCGCCTCGCGAAGGGAGCAAGGCCCGTGAACTCCAGCAGGAAATCGATCCGCTCTTTTCTGGCGGGGCTGCCGACACCGTAAATCCGCCCGAAAAAGTGCAGGTTTTCGGAAACTGTTAAATCCCCGTAGCAGCACTGGCCCTGGGGCATGTAGCCGATCCGGTGCCGCGCCCGCTCCAGCGCCGCGGCGCCCAGGGGGGTGAGCCGCGCCCCTAAAACAAGAGCCTCTCCCCGGGTCGGAGGAAAGAGGCCGGCCAGGAGGCGCAAAGCCGTGGTTTTACCGGCCCCATCGGGCCCGATAAGACCCCAAATTTCACCCCGCCTGACCTCAAGATCGAGGCCCCGGAGCGCTTTCACGCTCCCGAAATCCTTCTGCAAATCGCGGGTGATGACAACCGCTTCCCCCAATTCCTTCCTCCCGTTTCCTGCTATACCCGGCAAGCATAAATCCTGCCCCGGCCTTAAGGGGCAGTTCAACTACCGTTGAGGCCGGTGTGAATCACGGCATCAGCCGGCATGCCGGGCTTCAGCAGCCCTTCAGGGTTAGGAACGAGCACCTTCACCGCAAAGACCAGGTTGACCCGCTCCTTTTTTGTCTGCACAAACTTGGGAGTGAACTCCGCCTGCTGGGAGATTTCGGTGATTTTTCCCCGAAAAGTCCGGTTCGGAAAAGAATCTACGCTGACTTCAACCTCCGCCCCCAGCTTCACCCTCCCCAGATCAGGCTCGGGCAGGTACAGGCGCAGCCACATCTGCCGGAGGTCCGCAAGGGTGACGACGGGTACACCGGGCGCCGCGATTTCCCCGACCTCGAAATTCTTCAGCAAAACTGTTCCGCTAACAGGCGCCCGGAGCACGGTGCGGCTTAAAGCCGCCTCCGCCTGGGCAAGGGCGGCCTGCGCCTGGCGCACCTCCTGGCGCGCCTGGGCAATGACGCCGGGCCGCGCTCCGGCCTCCACCAGAGCAAGGCGCTGCTCTGCCGCTTTCAGCTGCGCCTCGGCAAGCTCAAGAGCGGTCCGGGCCCGGTCGCGCTCCTGTTCGGAAACTGCTCCTGCCTCGTAAAGCGCAGCCACCCGTTCCCAGTCCCGCGCCGCGCGCTCGCGGCTCACCCGCGCCTGCTCCAGAGCTGCTGCCGCTTCACCTTTTTCCTCCTCCCGCGCCCCGGCCTCGAGATCCTCCAAACGCGCCCGGGCGCGGGCGAGGGCTGCCCTTGCCCCCTCGACCTGGGCCTGGAGTTGAGCCTGATCCAGAACTGCAATAACCTGTCCGGCCTTCACCTGCTCGCCCGCCTCCACCTGCAGGGAAACGATCCGGCCCCCCACCTCAGGGCAGACATCGATTTCCGTCGCTTCAATGGTTCCGCTTGCAGAAATCAGGCCGGCACTGCCCGTTTTTGACCGAAGCTTCGGTCCAAAACGAAGACAGGCAAACCCTCCCCCTCCCCCGAGGAAAAAGAAAAGCAGGATAACTCCCAAAATCCGCCTGGCTCCCCTTCCCGACCCCTGCCTCTCTTGATCCTTCTCTTCCGCCACAGTTCACCCTCCTGCCTTGTGTTGGGCTCACGCACCAACGGGCTTGACCGGCTCCGGTCAAGCCCCCGAAAAATCTTTTCTATCAGGTAAAATTTTTGAGGAACTTTTCGAGTTCTTCGATCACCTCGGCGAGGTTTACGGCTGCCGCCTCCCCTGGGAAAATCGGCCTCCCAAAAGGGTAGCCGCCTTCCCGCTCCGAACCCTCCTTCTCCGGGATCTCCATCCCTTTGAGCCATTTCCGGCCGAGCTGGGCAGGAGTATGGAAGCAGAAGCGGTGCTCCTCTGACTCAATCAGAAACTCGTACAGGCTGTAGTAATCTTCATCCCTGCGGCAGCAGGGGCACCCTCCGGTGAGACGGCAGTATTCCAGATAGGTTTTCTTTTGACTCCGCGCCCGGCGCCTGCAGGCAGGGCAGAGGCGAATCCGGGCGGGGCCGGGAATAAAGTACAACCGCAAGCCATCTTCGGGCGCAAAATGAGCCGCCATACAGGCCAGCACTTTTTCCTTGAGATCGTAAAGATAGGATTCCCCCGCCTTCGCATAGTGGTTGAGGTGGTAAAGGTAATAGGCGGCACGCAGGAGCAGACCGCTCTTCTCCGGAAGCTCTTCCAGGGCTTTGAGAAACCTTTCTTTTCTTAATTTAGTTTGATGGCAGGAGCGCCACTCCCTGAGCCGCTTCCAGGCGGCCGCCGCCCCCCTTTCGGCGCCCTCCCTCCCTTCCCACTGTCTTAAAATCCGGGGCAGCTGGCGCCGGACAGCTTCCACCTGCCTCTCAGAAAAAAACGGCAGGATTCCGTGCTTGCAGCGGTCAACGCGCTTGATTTCAAGATAGCCTTCCGCAGCAAGGCGGCGCACCTCGCGCGGCGTAACCCCCAGAATCCGGCAGACTTCAGCGGTCGAAAGCAAGTCCCGGGCCGCATCTGGCATCGGCAAGGCCCCCCTTTAACTAAAAGAGTTCAGACCACTGAGTCAAGCTTTTGCCTTGCTCCTCTCCCCTTCTAAAAATCACCTGGAGCGTTTCTGTCTGTACCAAGTATACCACACCGCCGCGCCCACCAGCAAAACCCCAAGGCCAAAGGTAACCGGCCCCGAATACTTTTTCAGGAGGGCCACCGCCGCGGGCCCCATCAGATCAACAGCCAGCGCCTCAAAGAAAAAACGCACTCCCCGCCCCAGCAAAGAACTCACGAAAACGATCCGCCGCCTTACGAGAAAAACCCCCGCCGCGATGGTAAAGACCTTGTAGGGAACCGGAGTCAGGGCGGCGAAGGCCACGGCCCAGCCCCCGTACTTCTGAAAAAGATCTTCGATCCGGGCAAGCCGCTTCCCCTGAACATAGTGCTCCAGCAGGGGGCGTCCCGCCAGTTTTCCCAGGAAATGCCCGAAGAGGCCCCCTGCGGCCGAGGCAAGGGTGCAGAGGAAAGCGTACCACAGGCCGCGCCCGGGCTTTAAAAGCACCAGGGGAATCAGCAGGGCATCGGGAGGAACCGGAAAGAAAGAGGCTTCAACAAAAGCAACCACAAGCAATCCGGCCAAACCGTACTGGAGCAGAAACTCTACCAGATCGTCCATTAACTTCTCCCTTCTCGAGCTACCTGTTTATATTCTTCGACCGATCTTTCCGCTTCCCTGCTCGAGAAAACGGTCCCTGCAGCCGTGTTTCATTCAACGGAAGAATTCCACCCGGGGGGAGGAAAAATTAACAAAACGCTGAATTGTTCTTGGGGGACATGCTTCAGGAACGGCAGTTGCGATTTCCGCCCCCGGCAGTGAAGAAAAAATATTGGGCCGGCCGGCATAAAATTCTTAAAACAATACCGAATAGGGGGAGGAGTCAATGCTAAACATTCTCATCTTTACGGCCAGCTACGGAGGAGGGCACTGGCAGGCGGCCCGCGCCGTCGCGAAAGCCCTGCTGCTTCACCAGAAAGATCTGAAGACAGAAATCGTCGACTTCGTGGAGCTGATCAGCCCCACCTGGAACAGGGTTACCTCCTTCACCTACGCAAAATCGGTCCGCAACGCCCCTTCCCTCTACGGGTACTTCTACCGTGCCACGAACCGCCTGAAAATCGATCCGCTCTGGGAAAAGAAGTTCAACTACCTAGGAGTTCAAAAAATTCTCGGCCTTCTGCAGGCGCGCCGGCCCCACCTGATCGTCGCCACCTACTCTGTAGCCGCAGGAGCGGTTTCGCGCCTGAAAAAGCAGGGACTGCTCAGGGTCCCCCTGGTCACCGTGATCACCGACTACGCCGTCCACAACCAGTGGATCCACCCCTGGACGGACCTCTACCTGGTAGGGTCGGAGCAGGTCCGGGAAGGGCTGATCGGGCGGGGTGTGCCCGGCACTAAAATTGCCGTCACCGGGATCCCCATCGACCCGAAGTTCGCCAGCCTCCCCTCCCGGCCCTTCCTGTTCGAAAAATTCGGCCTCAACCCCGGCGTCCCCGTGATTCTCATCATGGCAGGAGCAGTGGGGATGCTCCGGGGAATCCCGTCCATCTGCCGGCTGCTGGACCGCCTCCCTCTCCCCCTCCAGGTCCTGGCGGTAACGGGCAAGGACCGGCGGCTCTACCGGCGCCTCCGGAGGCTCGCTCCGAAAATGAAAAAGCCGCTCCTGGTCTCAGGCTACGTGGAAAACGTGGAGGAGTACATGGCAGCAGCGGACCTCCTGATCACCAAGGCAGGAGGGCTGACCACTTCCGAAGCCCTGGCCGTGGGCCTTCCCATGCTCATTTACCGCCCCATCCCCGGCCAGGAGGCCGAAAACACAAGGTACCTCACGGAAATCGGAGCCGCCCTTGCCGTTCGCAACCTCAGGCAGCTGGAAGCAAGGCTCATCCAGCTCCTGAGCGAACCGCCCCTCCTGGAAATGCTGAGGGAAAGCGCCCGGGCGGCCGGGCGGCCCGGGGCAGCCCTCACGGCGGCCCGGCACATTTTAAACCTCGCCGCCTGCAGCCACCACCCCGCACTCTGGTGCAGTTAAAAACCTTTGAAGCAGGTGCTGCATACCCTGGTAAAAAAGGAACCAGGGAGGGAACGGCATGGCAGAATTCAAACCCAGGCCTCTCAAATACAGGTCCCTGCCGGGGCTTTCGGAGAGGCAGCTCGCGGAACACTACAAGCTCTACGTGGGCTATGTCAACAAAACAAACGAGATCCGGGGAAAACTGCCCCGGTCAGACAGGGCGGCAGCCAACGCAACCTACAGCGAGTACCGGGAGCTCAAGCTGGAAGAAACCTACAGCCTGAACGGGATTAAGCTGCATGAGCTCTACTTTGGGAACCTGGGCGGGCGCGGCGGCCCTCCTGACGGGGAAATCGGCTATTTTCTGGACCGGGACTTCGGTTCCGGGCGCACCTGGAGCGAAGATTTCTATGCCCTGGGCCTGGCCGCGCGGGGATGGGGGATCCTCGCCCTCGACCTGGACGAAGAGAGGCTGCGCAACTTTCTGCTGGACGCCCACAATCTCGGGGGGATCCAGAGGACGGTTCCTCTCCTCGTCCTTGATGTTTACGAACATGCATACTTCATCGACTACGGCACCAACAGGGCCGGGTATTTAAACACCTTCTTCCGCAACATCGACTGGGCCGAGGTGAACCGGCGCCTCCAGCCGTATCTTCCGGATTCCCAGATCTACCGCGGGTCGTACCCGCAACCCACCGAATAACCCTTTACCCGGGTTTGGGGCAGGAAGCCGCCGCGACCGGCCCGGAGGGCCGGCAAACCCCCTTGCCGGAAGAAGTCCGGGATTCCTTTTTCGAAGCTCCGCTCCTGAAAGGAAGGTGCGCTTTAATCGGCTCCGATTCTCCGGCGGCGCTAGTGATGGTGGTGCCGGGGATGGCCCTGGGGCTTTACGGAGCAAAGGACCCAACCCACCACAAAGAAGCGGGTGATGCGGAATGTGCCGCTCCGGCTCCGTTTCTCCACGAAATCCCCGACGCGCTCCCGGATCTGCGGCGTCAATTCCAGGTAAGGAAAGAGAAAGTCCTCCAGCTCAGCTCTGGCCTCATCCGGGAGCAGTTCCCGCTCGAAGCAGTGGCAACTGACTTCCAGGTCGGGGCAGAAGCCTGAAGCGTACAGCCAGTGGAAAACGTAAAAGGGATCCGGGCAGATTTCCGGCATTTCGCCCAGGCCCAGCTCCCTCCAGAGCTCCTGCCGCACCGGGTCTTCCCGCCGGAGATGCCCCCCGGCGAGGAAAACGCCCCGGCAGGCAGCCAGCATCTTCCGCAGGCTTTCCTCATCCTTCAGGGCCGGGGTCATCAGCGCCAGCACAACGTCAAAGGCACCCTGCCACCCGGCGGCATCCAGATCCACCTCTTCCCAGGCCCGGTTCACGGCTTCGACGTTGGCAATCCCCTGCTCCTGAGCGCGCTGCCTTAAAATTTCCAGCATTTCCCCGGCCGGATCGAGGGCAACCACCTGCTGCACCCGCCGCGCCAGGGGAAGGGCGAAATTCCCCGGGCCCGCTCCGATGTCCAGAAGGCGGGCTTCTTTTTTCAGGGCATCCTTGTGCCCGAGCATGTGCATTACTTTCGCGACCCGTTCCTCAATGTCCCCTTCTTGAGTCTGGGCGGCAAAGCGCGCCGCCCGCCTGTTCCACCAGTCAGTCCCGGCCCGCTCTGGGCGCTGGCGCGCAAACAGAGACTTTTCGCGCGCCGCCTGCCAGGCCTCGCTCCAGAAACGAGGATCCCGCCAGGCTGCAGCCAGTTTTTCCGCGACGGTACCGGCTTTCATCTGATCCGCCCCCTTCAAGCATTCTCTCATTCATTTTAACACATCCTTCCCCTTTGTCCCCGGTTGAGGCGGCGGCACCGCAGGAAGAGAGGCCATGGGCGGGAAGGGTTTGTTGGGGATTTGGCGGTCTCCGCCTGCCAGGAGCAGGCAGCCGACAGGGCGCACCGGTCGAGGGCACCAAAAAGGAGAAAGGGGAATATGATAAAGAGAAAAAATTTGGGGGAGGAGAAATCGATGCAAGAAGATCAGCAGCAGGTTGAAGCATTCCAGATCACATCCCGGCTTCTCCGCGGAATCTTTTCCATTCTGAGCGGAATTCTCCTCATTCTTGAAGTCCTTCTCTCTCTGTCCTTGCCGCCAAAAAACCCGGCCGCCAGACGGGTTGATGCGAAATCGTTGTAAATCCGTCTCTCCGGCCTTTAACCGGCCTAGTAGTGCTTCAAAATCCGGTACAAATTGTCCCGCTGGGCCGGGCGGAAACCGGCATTTCTGATGAGGGCCACAATTTCAGGAGCCGAGCTTCTGTTGCAGATCCCGGTCGCCCGGACCACGTTCTCCTCCAGCATCGTGGAACCGAAGTCGTTGGCGCCAAAGGCCAGGGCAACCTGGGCGATTTTTGCCCCCTGGGTCACCCAGGAAACCTGGATGTTGGGAATATTATCCAGGTAGAGGCGGCTCACCGCAAGGGTGCGCAGGTAGTCCCGGGCCGACACCGGCTCGCCCCCCAGCGCTGTATTTCCGGGCTGGTACGGCCAGGGGATAAAGGCGGTGAACCCCCCGGTGTCATCCTGGAGGGAGCGGATGGCCTCCAGGTGGGCAATGCGTTCGGCAAGGGTCTCCCGGCTCCCGAACATCATTGTAGCGGTGGTTTTCAGCCCCAGGCGGTGGGCGGCGGCCATCACCTCCAGCCAGCGGGCCGCGCTTGTTTTCCGGGGGCTGATCTCCTGGCGCACCCGGTCCACCAGGATCTCCGCACCCCCGCCGGGAATGGAGTCAAGCCCCGCGGCCCGCAGGCGGGCAATAACCTCTTCCAGCGTAAGGCCGCTCCGGCGCGCCAGGTAATCGATCTCCACAGGGGAGAGGGAGTGCAGGGTGACGGGGTAGCGCGCTTTGATCGCTGCAAAGAGATCCTCGAAGTACTCCAGGCTGAGGGTGGGGTTAAGCCCCCCCTGCATCAGGATCTGGGTCCCCCCGGCGGCAAGGGTCTCCTCGATCTTCTGGAAGATCTCCTCCCGGCTCAAAAGGTATCCCTCGGGGTGCCCCGGGGGCCGGTAAAAGGCACAAAAGCGGCAGCCGGAAACGCAGATGTTGGTGTAATTGATGTTCCGGTCAATGACGAAGGTGACAACTCCCTCCGGGTGCTTAGCCCTCCTCACCTCATCCGCAAGCCAGCCCAGGGTAAGGAGATCTCCCCGCTCCAGCAGAAAAAGCCCCTCCTCAGGGCTCAGCCGCGCTCCGCGCCTCACCCTGGCAATGATGGACTCCATTCTCAACTCCCCCTGCATCAGCTTCCCTCCACAGCTCCACCTGAACCGGCTGCGCCAGGAGCCTGCACTGCCAGGCGCAGGCATAGAAACGGTGGAGCCCCTCCAGGTAATCTCCATCCAGTTCGTACTTCAGGTGGTGGAAATAATCCACTAAAGTCGAAACCGGAAGGTCAACAAGACGACTGGCCGCTTCCGCAACCACGCTCCGGTTTTCATGCCCCCAGCGCCTGGCTGCCTGCAAGCCCCGGTGGATTTCTTCCAAAAGGGCGGGAGACTGCTCTGCAAACTCCCGTCTTGCCACCCACAAGGCATAGACCATGTGCTTCCCGGTAAACTTTTTCCACTCCGCACCCAGGTCGTAGATGTAGCAATCCCTGGGGCAGGACGGGGGCGAGGCAAATTTCAGCGCCTCATCTCCGATGACCAGGGTTGCCTCCGGTTCCCCCCACCAGGGGGAAACACCCGGAGGACGGGTGAAAAGCTCCACCTCGATCCCGTAAAACCGCGCCAGAAGAATCTGGAGCAGGATGATGCTCGTTGCGGAATAGGGGGTGAGAGAAACCCGGCGCCCCTCCAGCCTTGACACCGGGACCCTGCTCAGCAGGGCCACGCTCCAGACCGGCCCGTCGCTGGCAATGGACAACCCGGGCAAAACCACGCAGGTCTCCCGGAGGCTCGCGTAGGCAATCGAAGAAACTGCCGAAACCTCAAGCTCCCCGGCTGCCAGCAGGCTGTTCAGGCGGCTCGGGTGATCCGCAACGATCCGGGCGGGAACCTGGATCAGGCCCTTTTCCAGGGCATAAAAAATGGGGAGGCAGTTAATGTAACCGACCC
The DNA here is from genome assembly GCA_013177945.1 of Bacillota bacterium. Taxonomy (NCBI): domain Bacteria; kingdom Bacillati; phylum Bacillota; species Bacillota bacterium. The sequence continues at coordinate 49,745 of JABLXW010000016.1, read as the reverse complement.
TTCCGAGCCGCGGTGCTCCCACGCCACCCATCTCCTCTCAGTCGTAGCGCCTGATCACATTGTAAAGGGTATCCCGCTCTACCGGGATCCGCCCCGCCTCCCGGATCATCGCAATGAACTCCTGCGCAGGCTGGTACTGGGGGGTTGCGGCGCCAGCGTCATGGGCAATCCGCTCCTCTCTTACGGTTCCGTCCAGGTCGTTCGCCCCAAAGCTCAAGGTAATCTGGGCGAGCTTGGGGGTAAGCATGATCCAGAAGGACTTGATCGCGAAAAAGTTGTCAAGGAGGAGACGAGCAAGGGCGACGGTTTTCAAGTCGTCATAGCCGGAAGTTCCGGGCAGATGGGAAAAAGCGGTGTTTTCGGGATGGAAGGGAAGGGGAATAAAGGCCAGAAACCCGCCGGTCTCATCCTGAAGCTCCCGGAGCCGGAGCAAATGGTCCACCCTGTCCGCGATGCTCTCGATGTGGCCGTAAAGCATGGTGGCGTTGGTGCGGAAGCCCAGGCGGTGGGCGGTGGCATGCACCTCCAGCCAGCGCTCCCCGCTGATCTTGCGGGGGCAGATCCGCCGGCGGATCTCGGGGTTGAAGATCTCCGCGCCCCCGCCGGGTAGGGAGCCCAGGCCGGCCTCCCGGAGCCGGAGCAGCACCTCCTCAACGCTCAGGCCGGAAATTTCGCTCAGGAAATCGATTTCAACGGCATCAAAGGCCTGGATGTGGGCCTCCGGCAGGATTCTCCGGACCGTCGCCAGCACTTCTTCGTAGTAAGCAAAGGGGAGGGCCGGATTCAAGCCGCCCACAATGTGGACCTCCGTTGGGCGGCAGGCCTTCACCTTTTCCATTTTTGCGGCAATCTCTTCAATGGTCAAGGTGTAGGCTCCAGGGGCGTCTGCCGTGCGGCCAAAGGCACAGAAAAGGCAGAGGTTGCGGCAGATGTTGGTGTGGTTGAGGTGGACGTTGTTGATGAAATACACCTCATCCCCCACCCGGCAGCGCCTGGCGTAATCGGCCAAAAACCCAAGGGCCAGGAGGTCGTTGGACTCCCCCAGGCGGATGCCGTCCGCCCGGTCAAGGCGGCGCCCCTCGAGCACCTTTTCCGCAAGATCACCCAGCGGCCCCTCCAGAATTGCCTTTAAGGCTGCATTGCCTCCGTCCTCCCTGAAACTTTCCGGCCCCCGTCCCGGAAAAACCTCGCGGAAACAACCCATCCTCCTCATTTCTCCCCTTCACCCATCCTCTCGCCAAAACTCCTGTTCCCTTTTTCCAATGACTCCCCTCTTCACCGGTCCCCCGTTTTCTCAAGTGCTCGTCCGATGTTCTCCCCGCGCAGCAAGGTGGGCTTCCGGAGTCCGGCACAGCCGCAGGAAAGAGCTAAAGGAACCTCCATCAAAGCGCGCAGCAGGAGATTTCCGAAGGGAGCCGCCTGGTTAAAAAAGATGTCTTTCAAAAGCCCGTAGTCCCAGGGCTTCACAACCCCCTCACCGTAGTTCACCACCAGGTAGGCACCGGCATAACAGGCCCCGATCTCCCGGGCAAGGTAGACCTCGGGGCAGAGGGTCTGCCCGACCACGTCCCCTCCCCACTGGCGGAACATCGCCACTTCTGCAGGGCTTTCAAAGTGGCGCCCCTCGGTTGCCACATAGGTGCCGCGGGGGAAGACCCGGCCCGGGGTCCAATCCCGCGCCGCTTCCGCCAGGGCGCGGTGGATCAGGGGACAGATGGGCTGGCGCATGATGCAGAGAAAATCCTCCCCCAGGCTGACGTCCCGGCGCAGGGAAAAGTCAAGATAGTCCGTGGGGATCACCAGGTCGAGGGGATCCAGCAGGGGGTTCACGCTCCCCACCCCGCCCTCTGCAACGATTTTCTTCACACCGGCCTCCCTGAAAACCCAAAACAAACGCCGGGAGGCATCGCCCCAGGAAACCCCGGGCAGCCGCCCGTGCATTTTTGCCGTTATTACAAGGCGCGGCGGGCTGGTGGGGAGGGAAAACAGCTTCAGGGCCGGGCTCGGGCCAAAGGGAGTCTCTACCACCAGGCCGCGGGCCAGCACGCGAACCCCGGAAAATTCCAGGTCTTCGGGGAAATCAAGGGCAAAGGTTCCCGAACCCCCGATGAAGGCCAGATCTGCCTGCAGGAATCCTCTTTCCCTGCCGCCTGTTTGCTCCTGTTCCCCTTCTATCCCGCCCGGATAAGGACAGGGCTTTTCTCTTCCCGCATCCCCGGCTCCGACGCCACCTGCGTTCCGGTCCTGCTGCATTCTTTACTCCCCTGCATCCATTTTAATTTTTTAAATGTTTCGCCGTTCCCAAGCTTTTTTCCTTCAAACATTTTCATCAACCGTTTTGCCTGAACCCGGTCGAAAGGTGGAGCTAACTTTTTTTTCCGGAAAAATTATTTGGCTCCGGGGGAGGCTCGGGGGGAAGGTCCACCCGGCAAGCGGGAAGGAGTTCGGTTTTTCCGCCCTGACGGCAGGAATAGAAGAACGAAAGGAGAAGAAGTATAAGCATAAATTCAATTGATACCCATTGGAGGAGGTGAAGCAGGTGAAACCGGTACCCCCGCCCTTTGTCCAGCAGATTGAAAAGCGCGACCCGGAACTGTACGAGGCGGTTGTCAAAATCATCGAGCTGGCCATGACCCCTGGGGCCCTGGATGCAAAGACAAAAACCTTTATCGCCCTGGCCCTGGATGCCTATATCGGCTCCGAGCGCGGTGTAATGGCGCTTGCAAACCGCGCCCGCGAGCTGGGAGCAACAGATCAGGAAATCAACGAGGTCCTGCGCATCGCCTACTACGTCTCAGGAATGAAGACCCTCGCCACCAGCAACAACGCCTTTCCCCAGCAGAGCTGACGGAAATTCCGAGCCCGGGTTCCCAACAACCCGGGCTTTTGTCGGTGAAGAGGGAATGAAAGTGCCACTTGAAAAAATACGCCTGTCCAGGCATCAAAAAATAATCCTTCCCTAATACTCAATGTCCTACGCGATGAAGCAACTCTATCTAACTCCAATGTACTTTATCTGTTTTGACTATGTCCACCTTCAGGTTTTGTGCGGGTTTGAGCAAGGTCATCTGATAAACTCAGGTGTTGACGCCTCCGGGGAAGCAGCGCTGGCCACCTCCCGCGGGGCCACTTCCACCTCCTCCAGATCCTCCAGCTCCCGCCGCGCCGGTGCAGCACCCAGTTCTTTGAGGCGGCGCGCTCCAGGAACCAGGCGGCTCTGCCAGGAGCCAACAGCTTCGTTGTAGGAGTTTACCGCCCCCAGGAGCCCCTTGCGGACCCCTGCCAGGTGCTCGGCAAAGACGCAGATCCGCTCGAAAAGCTGCCTGCCCGCCTCGATAACCCTTTCCGCGTTTTCCGCCGCCTGGCGCTGCTGCCAGCCGTACGCCACCGCCTTGAGGAGGGCCACCAGGGTGATGGGTGTGGCCAGCAGGACGTGCCTGTTGAGCGCGTCTTCAATGAGGGCCGGATCCTGCTCGACTGCTGCGCCGAAGAAAGGCTCGCCCGGCAGGAAGAGCACCACAAAATCGATGCTGAATTTGAACTGGCTCTGGTACTCCTTCGCGCCCAGGCTGACCATGTGGCTCCGGACTGCCTGGGCATGGCGCAACAAGGCAGTCTTGCGCGCTTCCTCATTTTCTGCCTCCACGGCGTCCAGGTAGGCATCGAGGGGCGTTTTGGCATCCACAACAATGGCGCGCCCGTTGGGGAGGTTCACGATCAGGTCGGGGCGCCGCCGGCCCTCACCGGAATCAACCGTCGGCTGGCTGATGAAATCGCAAAAAGGTGACATCCCCGCCATCTCAACGACCCGCTGCAGGGTGATCTCCCCCCAGCGGCCCCTGACCCGGGGGGCCCTCAGCGCCGCGACAAGCTTCCTGGTTTCGCCCTGCAGCTGCTGCTGGACCTGGCTCAGCTCCTGGAGGTGCCTGCTGAGGCTCCCATATGCCTCCCGCCGCGCCCTTTCGATTTCCTGGATTTCTCTGTCGTACCGGGCCAGCGCCTCTTTTAAAGGCGCAACGATGCCCTCAATGGCCTGCTGCCGCTTCCCCAGGTCCCCTCTGGCCTCTGCAAGAAAGGCCTCCAGGGTCTGCCGGGCCAGATCGAGAAACGCCTGGTTGTTGCTCCTGAGGGCCTCGCCCGCCAGGCTCTGGAAGGTGTCGCTCAGCTTCCGGGTCGCTTCGTCAAGCATTTTTCTCTGCTCGGCTGCATTCTTCTCCGCCTCTGCCAGCAGGGTTTCCGCCCTTACCCGGGCGGCTCTTTCGGTGTCGAGCTCAGCCCGGCTCTGGCGCAGCTCCTCCTCCCGCTGCACCAGCTGCTGCTTTATTTCAGCCACAACACCCTCGAGGGCCCGGGCGCGGGAAGCAGCCGCCGCCCAGGCAACCAGGCAACCTGCAGCAAAGGCGAACAGGGCAATGAGGACTTCCATGGGGCATTTCCCCCTTCTCCAAAAATTTCAAGGCACCTTGTTCCGGCATGCCTCCCTGCAGCCGTTTGGGGAGGCCGACAGGAACCCCGCCCTCGCCGCTGCAGCAGTCAAGGCGAAAATTTTAAAAGGGGAGGGCGCGCATCTCCTCCAGCCACTGCGTGAGTTCTGCCAGGGCGCGGGCAACGGCGGCAGGCGCGGGGCCCCCGGGCAGAGCGCGCCTTGCCACACAGGCCCGGATCTCCAGAAATTCGTAGAGATCAGAATCGAAGGCCGGGGAAAAGGCGCGGTACTCCTCGAGGGAAAGATCCTCCAGCCGCTTTCCTGCCGCAAGGCAGTGCAGCACCACCTTCCCCACAACGGTATGGGCCTCCCGGAAAGGCACCCCCCGGCGCACCAGGTAATCGGCCAGATCGGTGGCGTTCGTAAAGCCCTCCCCGGCGGCAGAGAGCATCCGCGCCTCGTTTAAACTCAGGGTCTCAACCAGGAGGATGAAGATGCCCACACAGCTTTTGACGGTGTCAACGGTGTCGAAAAGGGCCTCCTTGTCTTCCTGGAGGTCCTTGTTGTAGGCGAGGGGGAGCCCCTTGAGGACGGTGAGAAGCGCCACGAGGTGCCCGTAGACCCGACCCGTCTTCCCCCGCACCAGCTCCGCCACATCGGGGTTCTTCTTCTGGGGCATGATGCTGCTCCCCGTTGTGCAGGCATCATCCAGCTCGATGAAGCCGAACTCGCTGCTCGACCAGAGGACCAGCTCTTCGGAGAACCGGCTCAGGTGCATCATCAGGAGGGAGCAAACGAAGATGAACTCCGCCACAAAGTCCCGGTCCGCCACGGCGTCCAGGCTGTTGGCGGCAATCTTTTTGAACCCCAGCTCCCGCGCTACGAATTCCCGGTCCACCGGAAAGGTCGTCCCGGCGAGGGCGCCTGCCCCAAGGGGGCAGACATCCACCCTCCTGAAGCAGTCCCGCAGGCGGTCGTAGTCCCTCCGCAGCATTTCGCAGTAGGCCAGGAGGTGGTGGGCGAAGGTGACCGGCTGGGCGCGCTGGAGGTGCGTGTAGCCGGGCATGATCACCTCTCCGGTCTCCCGGGCGCGCCTTGCCAGGGCTCCGATCAGGTCCAGCACCAGCCCCCCCAGCGCCCGGATCTCTTCCTTCAGGTAAAGGCGCAGGTCGGCTGCCACCTGGTCGTTCCTGCTGCGGGCGGTGTGCAGCTTCTTCCCAACCTCCCCCACCTTCTCCACAAGGCGCGCCTCGATGAAGGAGTGGACATCCTCTGCCTCCGGGTCGCAGGCCAGCCTTCCCTCCTCCAGCTCCTCCCGGATCTCCTCCAGGCCCCTGACCAGCAGCTCCGCCTCCTCCGGGCCGATGATCCCCTGGCGCCCCAGCATCCGGGCGTGGGCAATGGACCCCTCGATGTCCTGCCTGAAGAGGCGGAAATCAAAGGAAAGGGAATTAAGAAAGCCTGCCGCCTCCGGCGCCGGATCCTTCCGGAAACGGCCTCCCCAGAGCTTCAAGTTGCTCCCTCCTCTTTTATTGTATTGAGCGAGTTTTGCAGCTGCCGGGGCCGGGCGCGCTCAAGCACCCGGCGCCCCTCTCATAAAGGCGAGCCAGCCCTTTGGCGCATCAGGGCGCGGACCTTCAGGGGGAGGCCGAACAAATTGATGAACCCCTGGGCGTCCTTGTGGTCGTAAAGCTCAAAGTGGCCGAAGGTGGCGAACCCCTCGTGGTAGAGGGAATAGGGAGAACGCGCTCCCGCAGGGGTGCAGTTTCCCTTGTAAAGCTTCATCCGCACCGTCCCGGTGACGGTTTTCTGGGTTTCGTCAACAAAGGCGCTCAAAGCCTCCCGCAGGGGGGAATACCAGAGCCCATCGTAGACCAGCTCTGCGTAGCGCAGGGCAACAAGTTCCTTAAAATGCATGGTGTTCCGGTCGAGGGTGAGGTGCTCCAGCTCCCGGTGGGCGAGGAACAAAACCGTCCCCCCGGGGCACTCGTAGACGCCCCGGGACTTCATCCCCACCAGGCGGTTTTCCACAAGGTCGATGATGCCCACCCCGTTCTCTCCCGCGATCTTGTTCAGGGTCTGGACAAGGGATACCGGGTCGTACTCTTTTCCGTTGAGGGTGCGGGGCACCCCCTGGACAAACCCGATCTCCACATAGGTGGGCCGGTCGGGGGCCTGCTCCGGAGGTGTGATCAGTAAATAGAGATCACCGGGGGGCTCCTGGGCGGGATCCTCCAGGTCTGCCCCTTCGTGGCTCAGGTGCCAGATGTTCCGGTCCATGCTGTAGGGCCGCTCCCTGGCTACAGGCACCTCGATCCCCCGCGCTGCGGCATAGGCGATGGCATCCTCCCGGGACTTAATCTCCCAGAGGCGCCAGGGGGCGATCACCTTGAGATCCGGGTTCAGGGCCTGGACCGCGACCTCGAAGCGCACCTGGTCGTTTCCCTTTCCCGTCGCCCCGTGGGCAACAGCGTCGGCTCCCTCCTCCCCGGCGATCTCCACCAGGTGCCTGGCGATCAGAGGGCGGGCAAAGGAGGTCCCCAGCAGATACTTCCCTTCGTAAAGGGCGCCCGCCTTCAAAGTGGGGAAGATGAAGTCCTCCACAAACTCCCGCTTTAAATCTTTGATGTAAACCTTGCTGGCTCCGGCCCGGAGCGCCCGCTCCTCAAGGCCTTCAAGCTCCTCCTCCTGCCCCAGGTCGGCCGCAAAGCAGATGACCTCGCACCCGAAGTTTTCCTTGAGCCAGGGGATCGCCACCGATGTATCAAGACCGCCGGAATAGGCCAGCACAACTTTTTTTACTTCCACCGCTCTTCCTCCTTTTTTACATCAGCAGGGCCATGATCGCCTTGTGCATGTGGAGGCGGTTCTCCGCCTCATCAAAGACCACAGAATGGGGGCCGTCCATCACCTCATCGGTAATCTCCTCACCCCGGTGGGCAGGGAGGCAGTGGAGCACGATCACATCCGGGGCGGCGTGCCGGAGCAGTTCGCTGTTCACCTGATAGCGGGCAAAAACCTTTTTGCGCTCCTCCTGCTCCGCCTCCTGCCCCATGCTCGCCCAGATGTCGGTGTAAACCACATCTGCCCCCCGGACGGCAGCAACGGGGTCCTCCATGATTTCGAGGGCGGCCCCGGTCTCTGCGGCATCTGCAAGAGCCCCTGCCACGATCTCGGGGTTTGGTTCGTACCCGGGCGGGCAGGCAACCACCATGTTGATTCCAACCTTCGCGCAGATCTGGAGCAGGGAGTGGGCCACGTTGTTCCCGTCCCCGATGAAGGCAAGCTTCAGCCCCTGCAGCCTCCCTTTGTGCTCCTCGACGGTCATGATGTCTGCCAGGGCCTGGGTGGGGTGCACCAGGTCGGTCAGGCCGTTGATCACCGGGATGGAAGCATAGCGGGCCAGCTCCTCAACATCCGCCTGGGCAAAGGTGCGGATCATGATCCCGTCCAGGTAGCGGGAAAGGGTGCGGGCGGTGTCCCCGATGGACTCCCCCCGGCGGAGCTGAAGCTCCTGGGCGCTCAAAAACAGAGGGTAGCCCCCCAGCTGGTACATCCCCACCTCGAAGGAGACACGCGTCCGGGTGGAGGGCTTGTGGAAGATCATCCCCAGCGCCTTTCCCTTCAGAACGGGATGGGGAATCCCTCCCTTCAGCTCCTTTTTCAGTTCATGGGCGGCGTCGAGAAAGAGCCTGATCTCCTCGCTGCTGAAATCAGTGATGGTCAAAAAGTCCCGCCCTTTCAACCTTGTGTCCAGGTAAGCGGCAGCCATTTTTCCTCTCCCCTTCTCACTTTGATTTTTTAAAAAGGCAAGAGCGCTCCCGGTTGCAGGCGCTCACAACCTGTGACATTCTCCTTCCTCTCCCGTCAACTTTTCCCCGCCAAATTCCGCGAGGGCCTCCTCCAGGACAGCCACCGCTTCGTCAACCTCTTCCTTCCCGATGGAAAGCGGGGGCAAGAAGCGGATGACACGCTCCGCCGTACAGTTGACCAGGAGGCCCCGCTCCTGGCAGCGGGCCACCAGCCCCTGCCCCGGCCGGTCCAGCTCCATCCCCAGCATCAGACCGAGCCCGCGCACCTCCCGGATCAAGGAAAAACGCCGGGCAAGTTCTTCAAGCCGGGCCTTGAAGTAGCTCCCCACCCGCTCTGCATTGGCAACCAGACCCTCCTCCCTCAGGACGCTCAAAACGGCCCGCGCCGCGGCGCAGGCGACGGGGTTTCCCCCAAAGGTGGAGCCGTGGCTCCCCGGCCGGAAGGCGGCCGCCACCTCCTCCCGCGCCAGGACGGCCCCGATGGGCAAACCGCCCCCCAGCGCCTTGGCGAGCACCAGGACGTCCGGCCGGACCCCGTAGTGCTCGAAGGCAAACATCTTTCCCGTCCGGCCCAGGCCGCACTGGACCTCGTCGAAAACCAGGAGCACCCCGCGGCGCCCCCGGGCCTCCGCCAGGCTCTCCATAAACTCCGGACTGGCAACGTGAACCCCTCCCTCCCCCTGGACCGGCTCCACAAAGACCGCAACGGTCTGGGAATTCACGGCATTCTGGAGCGCCCGCGGGTCGTTGAAGGGAAGGTGGCGGAAGCCCGGCGGGAGGGGAGCAAAACCCTCCCAGAACTTTTCCTGGCCCGTAGCCGCCAAAGCCCCCAGCGTCCTCCCGTGAAAGGATCCGGTAAAGGAGATGATTTCGGGGCGCTCCTTTCCCTGCAGGTGACCGAACTTTCGCACGAGCTTGATCGCCGCCTCGTTCGCCTCGGCTCCGCTGTTGCAGAAAAAGACCCGGTCCAGGCCGCTCAAATCCGCAAGCTCCCGGGCAAGATCCACAGTGGGGCGAAACCAGTACAAATTGGAGCAGTGAAGCAGCCGCCCCGCCTGCTCCTTTATCGCCGCAACAACCTGCGGGTGGCAGTGGCCGACAGAATTAACCGCCAGCCCGCCCACAAAATCGAGATAACATTTCCCTTCCGCGTCCCAGACCCGCGCCCCTTCACCCTTCACAAGGACGAGGGGGAGCCGGGCATATGTTTCCATGAGATACCGCCGGCCAAGCTCCACCACTTCCTGCGCCATTTTCCTCCTTCCCCCCTCGATGCTTTCACCGCTATTCCCTCACCACCATCGTCCCCACTCCTTCGTCGGTAAAAACCTCCAGCAGGATGGAGTGGAGAATCCGCCCGTCGATGATGTGGGTGCGGCCGACCCCTTTCTGGAGCGCCTGGACGCAGCACTCAACTTTAGGAATCATTCCTCCCGCAATTACACCCCGTTTGATCAGCTCCGGAACCTCGCTCACCCTGACGACGGAAAGGAGGCTTTTCGGGTCCGCCCGGTCGGCCAGAATCCCCTCTACATCGGTGAGGAGCACCAGTTTGTTCGCGCCCAGGGCCGCCGCCAGTTCTCCAGCAACGTAGTCGGCATTGATGTTGTAACTCTCCCCGTTTTCTCCTACCCCAATGGGGGCCACCACCGGGATATACCCCTCGCTCTTCACAGTTTCGATGATCTCGGGATTCACCCGGGTGATTTCCCCCACATATCCCAAATCAACGGGCTCCTCCCCCGGCGCCCCGGCCAGAACCTTCTTCCGGGCCTCCAGAAGATTCCCGTCTTTTCCGGAGAGCCCGATCCCTTTTCCGCCCAGCTTGTTGATGAGGGCCACAATCTCCTTGTTCACCTTCCCGACCAGTACCATTTCGACGATTTCCATTGTTTCCTCATCGGTCACCCGCTGGCCCCGCACGAAGTTCCACTCCTTGCCCAGGCGCCGGAGCATGGCGTCAATGGCCGAGCCTCCCCCGTGCACCAGGACCGGGTGAATTCCGACCAGCTTCAGCAATATGCAGTCGGTAATCACCCCCTGCTTCAGCACCTCGCTCAGCATCACCCTTCCGCCGTACTTGATGACAACGGTCTGGCCGGCAAACTTCCTGATGTACGGCAGCGCCTCCACAAGGATCGAGGCCTTTTCCTGCGGAGTCAAAATCAACGCGTTCTCCTCCCCCTTGAGGTCCTGTTTGTTGAAATCCAGACTAGGTCCGGTAATGGGCATTAATCCGGACGTAGTCGTAAGAGAGATCGCAGCCCCAGGCCACGCCCTGCGCCGTTCCCTGGTTCAGGTCGAGAGTGATGACAACCTCCCGCGCCTCCAGAATGGCGCGCGCCTCATCCTCATCGAATTCCAGGCCCGCTCCCTTTTCCGCCACCTGGAGGTCCCCCAGGTAAATATCCACCTGTTCCGGATCAAAAGGAACCCCCGCATTTCCGGCTGCGGTGATGATCCGGCCCCAGTTGGCATCCTCCCCGAAGATGGCCGCCTTCACCAGATTTGACCCGGCCACGGCCCGGGCAATCAGCCGGGCCTCCTCTTCCTTCTCTGCCCCTCTCACCCGGATCTCGAGAAACTTGGTTGCCCCTTCCCCGTCGCGCGCGATCATCTTCGCCAGCTCCCTGCAGACCGCAAGCAGCGCCTCCCGGAAGAGGAAATAATCGGCTTCTCCACCGGTCAGGAGATCGTTTCCGGCCAGGCCGTTGGCCAGCAGAACAACCATGTCATTGGTGCTCGTATCTCCGTCTACGGTGACGGCGTTGAAGGATCGCGCCCCGGCCCAGCGCAGAGCAGCGGCCAGCGCCTCCGGTGCAACAGCCGCATCTGTTGTTAAAAAGGAAAGCATTGTAGCGAGATTCGGGTGGATCATGCCGGAGCCCTTCGCAATCCCCCCGAGCACGACCTCCCTCCCCCCAAGGCAGAACTTCACAGCATACTCCTTGGGGCAGGTATCTGTGGTCATGATCGCCTCGGCGGCGGCGCTCCCCCCGGCGCGGGAAAGGTTCAAAGCCGCCTCCCGGATCCCCCTCTCGATCTTCTCCATCGGGAGAGGGACTCCGATCACTCCGGTGGAGGCCACTACAACAAGCTCCGGGGAAATACCCAGCACCTCCCCGGTCAAAGCGGCCATGCGCCGGGCATCGGCATACCCCCGGGGCCCCGTGCAGGCATTGGCGATCCCGCTGTTTACAACAATCGCCTGGGCAGCTCCCCCGGCCAGGTGCTCCCTGCTCACCAGAACCGGAGCTGCCTTCACCCGGTTCTGGGTGTAAAGGGCCGCCGCCGCAGCCGGCACCCGGGAATAGATCAAGGCCAGGTCGCGCCGCCCCTTCTTCCGGATCTGAGCCCCAACCCCGGCGGCCAGAAATCCTTGAGGGGCCGTCACGCCCCCGGGTAAAACCTCCCACCTCGTTGTCTCTCCAATCATTCCGGGCTAAACCTCCTCGCAATCAGGGATAGAGGCCGGGAACAGCCAGCCCCGCCGTTTCCGGGAAACCAAACATCAGGTTCATGTTCTGCACTGCCTGCCCCGCGGCGCCTTTCACCAGGTTGTCGATCACCGAAACCACGATCACCCGCCTCCCTCCGTTTACGGTGAGGCCGAGGAAGCACCTGTTCGTCCCCTGCACCCACTTCGTCTGCGGCCACTCCCCCTCCCCGGTAATCTGGACAAAGGCCTCTCCGGCGTAAAACTCCCGGAAGATCTGGCACAGGGAGGAGGTGTCGAGGGGCCGCAGGAGGGTGGCGTAAACGGTGCTCAAAATCCCCCGCGTCATGGGGACCAAATGGGGGGTAAAGGTGACCTCCACCTTTCCTCCTGCCAGAATCGAAGCATAGCAAACGATCTCCGGGGTGTGCCGGTGGGTGGCAACCGCGTAGGCCCGGAGGTTTTCGTTGCACTCGGAAAAGTGGCTGCTCAAGGCAAGGGTCCGCCCGGCCCCCGAAACCCCCGATTTGGCATCGACAATAAGAGAGGTCTGATCTACCAGGCCGTGCTTCAGAAGGGGCGCGAGGGCAAGAAGGGCGCTGGTGGGGTAGCAGCCGGGATTGGCCACCAGGCGTGCTGCACAAACCGCCGAACGGAAAAGCTCGGGCAGGCCGTAAACGGCCTCCCGCAAAAGCTCCGGCGCTCCGTGGGGCATCTGATACCAGGCTTCGTAGAGGGAGGGATCGGGAAGCCGGAAGTCAGCCGCCAGATCGACAACCCGCTTTCCCCTGCCGAGGGCCTGCCGGACGATCGGCGCCGAAAGCCCATGCGGCAGGGCAATAAAGACGAGATCCGAAAAGTCTATGAGTGCTGGAATTTCTTCAAAATCCATAATTTCCAGGTCAACGTGGCCCCTCAAATGGGGAAAAACCCGATCAAGAGAAGAACCGGGGAAATCCCGGGAAACAGCAGCAATTCCCGTAACCTGAGGGTGCTGGCACAGGATCCGGATCAGCTCTTCCCCCACATATCCGGTCGCACCCACAATCCCAACCCTGAAATCCATCTTCCTCTCTCTCCTTAAAAGTTTTTTTGCGGCAGCAAGCCCGCGGCCTGCCTTAAGGTTGCCCTGGAACAGGATATGATCTGCACCTTATGATTATACACATCAACGCATAAAAATACAATAGAAAATTTCGTCTCAGCCTGGATGAACACAAAAAATAAAAGACATGCCACAAAAAATCAAAAAGAATAAGAATAAGACAACACGCCTGGCCTCTCTCCAGGCGGTACATGAATATATTTCCAACTCAGTTCACGATTTCAATCTCCCTCCCGCACTGTGTGCAGCGCCTCTCCCGCAGCCCTGTGACCGTGGTCCGGTACCCTGTCCGCTCGATCAGGAGGTTCCGGCAGTTCGGACAGAAGGTATCATCTTCCCCCAGCTCCGGGGCATTTCCGATGTAAACATACTTTAATTTTTTAAGGGCAATCTCCCGCGCCTTCTTGAGGGTTGCCAGAGGCGTTGGGGGAAGATTGAACCTGTACTGAGGGAAGTAGCGGGAAAAGTGGAGGGGAATCGCCGGGTCAAGGGAGGCGATCCAGTCAACCAGGGCTGCAATCTCCCCTTCCGCGTCGTTCTTCGTGGGAACGATCAGGTTCGTGATCTCCACATGGCACCGGCTGTAGGCAATCTCCACGGTGCGCAGCACCGGGCCGAGCTTGCCGCGGCAGATTTCCCGGTAGAAGTCCTCGGTAAAGGCCTTCACATCGATGTTCATGGCATCAACGTAGGGAAGAAGCTCCCGCAGCGGCTCCTCCTCCACCGAACCGTTGGTCACCAGAACGTTTTTGAGGCCCTTTTCCCGCGCCAGCTTTGCGGCATCGCAGACGTATTCGTACCAGATCATCGGTTCCGAATAAGTATAGGCGATCCCGATGGAGCCGGATCGCTCCTCTGCCCTGCATGCAATTTCCACCAGTTCTGCGGGGGAACATGTCTGGGTGAGCGGTTCGCCGTGGGCAATCTGCCAGTTCTGGCAGAAGCCGCAGTGAAAGTTGCAGCCGAAGGTCCCCACCGAAAAGATCTGGGTGCCCGGATAAAAATGATAGAGGGGCTTCTTCTCAATGGGGTCAATCCCCCAGGCGGAAATCCGCCCGTAGTTCAGGGTGCAAAGAACTCCTCCCTCGTTTTTCCTTGCCCGGCAAAATCCCACGTGGCCCGGGCTGATGCGGCAGCTCTGGGGGCAGAGGTGGCACCAGACCCGGCCACCTTCCAGTTTTTCGTAAAATCTGGCCTCCTGCATGCTGATTCCCTCACTCGTACCTGATTACTTCAAAGCGCGCCAGCTGCACAGGCTCTCCAGGGGGAATTCCGGCCTTCTGGCGGGCGATCCGGATCTGCTCTTCTACGGTGTCGATCCCTTCCAGATCGGGAAGGAGGAGTCCGGTGCGGCCGCGGCTTCTCACGATCACCCCGTACCGCCTGGGATCCAGATCCTTTTCCGAGGCGACAGGCTCCGGAGGGGTAAGGACATCAACAGAGATCTTGAGCTCCGGCAGCTCCTCCAGCGTCACGGGCCAGAAGCGCGGGTCCTGGACTCCGGCACTGACGGCGTTGTGGATGATCTCGGCCGCAATATTTTCCTGATAGGGTTCGATTGTCCCAATGCACCCCCGCAGCTGGCCGTGCTTTTTCAGAGAAACAAAGACCCCTGCCCGCCCCTCCATCCCCGGGGGAACGGGGTCCGGTACGGGGAGCATTTTCCCCGTACGGAGATAGTGTTCAAGACTGGCGCGGGCAAGCCGCACGTGGGGAGACTCCTGCGCCCCGGCCTGCGCCGCCTCTTTGATGGAAAAGCCGGCAACCAGGTAGCCCACACCAAAGGGCCCCTCGTAGGAGTAGATCTTGCTCTCCACCTCGTACTCCTGAAGGGCGCCGAGCAGCATAATGATCGGCCTGAGCCCGCACTCTCCCGCGCGCTCTACCAGTTCCTCAGGCAGGGTCAGGATGCGCTCCGTATCCATCCGCGCCAGGGCGTCCCGAACGGCTTCATCAAAAACCCTCCCCAGCGGGTCGTAGCCTGCAGGGGCACCACGCTTGAGGCGGTGGGAAAGGTCCCCGCTGGCAACCAGCCCGACCCTCCGGGGCGAGCGCCGCACCGCCCGATCCAGGGCGCGCCCGAACTGGAACAGCTTTTCAAAGGGCAAAAGGCTGATTCCGAAGGCCACCAGCGCAGCATCCACCCCCGCCTCCCGGAGGTAGTAGAGGGGAACCATGATCCCGTGGTCAAGACCCTCGCCCCGGTAAAGATCGAGTACCCCCTGCTCCAGCTCCACAACCTCAACCCCCACCCTTCCCGCCTCGGCCGCAATGGCGCGGCCGAGTTCGAGGTCGTTGGGGGCCCGGAAGCTTACCTCCGGCGCCCCAAAGGAGGCAAGGCTTCCTGCAAGATCTCTGCCTCCCAGATACCCCAGCGCGCTCCGCAGGAAGCTGCCGTGCGGGCTGATGAAAACAAGGGTCTCGGGCCGGGCCGCGGCTGCAGCGCGCGCCCACTCCCGCATGCCCCTCACAGTCTGCGCCGCCTTTTCCAACTCAGGCCCCCCCACCTCGGGGACGATAATCGGGGGGTGGGGAGCCAAACCAGCGAAAACAAGCATCTTGCTTCACCATCCTTATTTCTCACAAGTCGGCCAAAATGACCTGATCCTGAAGGGCTGTTCTGCTGCTTCCATTCTATCCCAAAAAGATCTTCAAATCAATTGCAGGCAAGACAAATCCGAGCTGGAGTACGCAGCGGAGCGAAAGCAGGGATGGAGGCCTCCGGACCTAATAGGGGGATTGCGGGGCAGGCTCGCCGGCAAAATAGCGGACAACACCTGCAAAAACGCACCAGGCAACCTTGCTCTGGTAAACGGGTTCGGTCATCAGGATCTCCTCCCGGGGGTGGGAAATGAAGCCCGCCTCCACCACCACTGCAGGCATTTTGACATTCCGCATCACATAAAAATCCTCGGGCTTCACCCACCTGTAGCTTTCCCCTAAAGTCTTGATCAGCTCCTGCTGGATCAGGCAGGCGAGGCGTTTGCTTTCTGGACTGCGGGGGGAATAGAAGACCTGGGCGCCCCACCACCGGGGGGAAGGGAAGCTGTTCACGTGAACGCTGATGTAGAGGTCTGCCCGGTACTTATTGGCAAGCTCCACCCGGGCTTCGAGATCGTCCTTCTTCCTTACAGAGAGGCTGAACTGGTGCTCTGGATCGCTCAGGTCGTAGTCCCCCTCCCGGGTCAAGACAACAGCAGCCCCCGCCTGAGTGAGGAGTACGGCAAGGCGCTTTGCGATTGCCAGGTTGATATCCTTTTCCAAAACCCCGGTCCGCCCGACGGCCCCGGGATCCACCCCCCCGTGTCCGGGGTCGACAACAATCACCCTGTTGGCGACAGACCATGATAAAGCCTGGACGGCCCTGCGCTCTCTAAACCTCACGTAATAAGGGTGAAGGGAACCCCCGAGCAAGACCAGAAGTAAAAAAGCAAAAACGATACGGTGATCCAGCTTTATTGTCTTAAAAAAAATAAAGCCCCGCAAGAAAGCAGCTCCCCCTTTTTTGAGATCCTCTCCAAAATGTTATGCGCGGGCCAATCCGATTATCCGTATCAAAGACATGCGGAGAGGGAAAGTTGGGCTGCCGGCTGCGGGGCTGGCGGAAGTTCTAGCGCTTGGAGTATTGAGGAGCCTTCCGGGCCTTCTTCAGCCCGTACTTGCGCCGCTCCTTCATCCTGGGATCCCTGGTCAGGAAACCGGCCTTTTTCAAATAGGGACGGAGGCTGGGGTCTGCTTTTAAAAGGGCGCGGGCCAGGCCCAGCCTGATCGCCCCTGCCTGCCCGGTTACCCCGCCGCCCTTCACCGAAGCAATGACATTAAACCGCCCGGCGGTTTTGGTCAGTTCGAGGGGCTGGCTGATTATCGTCAGGATAGAAGTGCGCTTTGGAAAATAATCTTCTGCAGGGCGCCCGTTTACAATAACCTGCCCTTCCCCGGGAACGATCCGCACCCGCGCGACTGCTGTTTTGCGCCTTCCGGTGCCTTGGTACTGTACCTGCTCCAAAAAATTCACCCCCTCCGTCAGCGAATTTCCCAAACTTCAGGCTTCTGTGCCCCGTGGGGATGATCCGGCCCGCGGTAGACCCGGAGCTTCCGGAAAATCTTCCTTCCCAAACGATTGTGCGGAATCATCCCCCAAATGGCTCTTTCCACAGCCCTTTCTGGCCTGGTGCGCAGAAGCTTCTCGTAATTCATCACTTTCAGGCCACCGGGGTAACGGGTGTGGTAAATGTAAAGCTTTTTCTCCAGCTTCTTTCCTGTAAGCCTGACTTTTTCCGCATTGATAATCACGACATGGTCCCCCACATCAATATGGGGCGTAAAAATTGGTTTGTGTTTTCCCCGCAAAATCCGCGCTGCTTCACTTGCCAGCCTTCCCAGGGTCTTCCCGGTAGCGTCGATCACGTACCACTTCCGCTCCACTTCCCTGGGCTTGGCCATATATGTACGCATCATTAAACCCTCCTATCATCCCTCTGCCGGAATCAAGCTTCCTCCGTCAAACCCGACCGGGGGTTTGCTCCCCCGGCACCCTTCTCCTGAGCCGGGGCAACAGATTGCTGCAAGCAGCCTGTTCCCTTTTCAGGAAAGGTCGTCAAGCAGAGGAAGCTCTGCTTCAAGATCCTCTTCCCGGAAATTCAAATCATCGCCGGGATAAAAAACGCGCACTAAATAAAGTCCCTGGGGAGGCAAAGCAGGACCCCCCTCCCCCCGCACGCCTGAGGCCAAAATTTCCTGCACCCTCCGGGGAGGCAATTTTCCCTGCCCCACTTCCAGGAGCGTCCCCCCCATCAAACGCATCATCTTGTAAAGAAACCCGTCTGCCGTTGCTGCCAGGCAAACCCAATCTCCGCGCCGGATTACCCGGAAAGAAAAAAGGTGTCTCCTCGTGCTTTTCGCGTTGCTGCCTGAGGCGGAGAAAGCCCGAAAATCGTGGAAGCCTTCCAGGTAACGCGCCCCCTCCTGCATTAAATCCGCATCCAGGGGGTACGGAAAACGGTAGCAGCGGCTGCGCCAGACGGGAGAGGGGTGCTTCCTGTTCAAAATCAGGTAGCAATACTTTTTGGCAAGGGCAGAATACCTTGCATGGAAAGCAGAATCAACCTCTTCCCCCTTTTTTACAGCCAAATCGGGGGGGAGGATGCTGTTTAAAGCAGGCGGAAAGCGCTCCACAGGGATCTTCGCCTGCGTCGCAAAGTGCACAACCTGCCCCAGGGCGTGAACCCCGGCATCGGTCCGCCCTGCTCCAAAGGTGCGGACCGCCTCCCCGGTCAGCTTTTCAAGCGCAGCCTCCAGAACCCCCTGGACGGTCCGGAGCCCGGTCCCCGTCTGCTTTTGGAAACCGCAGAATCCGGTGCCGTCATACTCCAGCGTCAGCTTCAGGTAGCGCATCCTTTCAGACAAGTTCCACCAGGACCATCGGGGCGCCGTCGCCGCGCCGGTTCCCCAGCCTCAGGATGCGGGTGTACCCCCCGGAGCGCTCCGTATATTTGGGAGCGATTTCCTCAAAAAGCTTTTTGACCACACTTTCATCAAGCAGAAAGGCAAGGGCCTGCCGCCTGGCGTGAAGGTCTCCCCGTTTTCCCAGGCTGATCATCTTTTCTGCCAGGCGCCTCAACTCCTTGGCCCGCTGCTCCGTTGTTTCAATGCGCTCTTCCCGAAGCAAAGATGTCACGATGTTCCGAAGCATCATCTTGCGGTGGTCGCTTCGAAAACCCAGTTTCCGGTACACAAAAATCACCTCTTTTCAGTCCTCTGCCTTCCGCAGCGAAAGCCCCAATTCCGCAAGCTTCTGGTCGACTTCCTCGAGAGATTTCTTCCCCAGGTTCCGGACCTTGATCATATCTTCTTCGGTGCGCTGGATCAAATCCTCCACGGTATTGATGCCCGCCCTTTTCAGGCAGTTGTAAGAGCGCACCGAAAGCTCCAGATCCTCAATCGGCATCTCCAGGATCTTTCTTTTTTCATCAACCGGTTCTTCCGGAGGCGCCTCCCCTTCCTCACCCTTTTCTGTCAGGCCGACAAATAACTTCAGGTAGTCAATGAGAATTTTCGCGGCAATGCTGATCGCCTCGTCCGGCTTCACCGTCCCGTTGGTCCAGACCTCCAGGACAAGTCTGTCGTAGTCGGTAACCTGACCGACCCGGGTGTTCTCAACGGTGTAATTGACCTTGTGAACCGGGGAAAAAAGGGAATCGACGGGAATAATTCCGATCACCTGGTCCCCCTTTTTGTTTTTCTCCGCAGGGACGTAACCCCGCCCTTTCTCCACGTTCATCTCCATAAAGAGGCGGCCGTCCGCTTCCAGGGTGGCGATGTAGTGATCGGAATTGATGATTTCAATCTCGGCACCGGCAATGATGTCGGAGGCCCTTACCACCCTTTCCCCCTGGGCCTCGATCCTGACAACCTGGGGTTCATCGGTGTACATCTTAATGGCAAGACCCTTTAAATTCAAAATAATGTCTGTCGTATCCTCGCGCACCCCGGGAATTGTGCTGAACTCGTGGAGCACCCCCTCGATTTTCACCGAGGTGACAGCCGCTCCAGGCAGGGAAGAGAGGAGAACCCGGCGCAGGCTGTTCCCCAGGGTGGTCCCGTAACCGCGCTCAAGCGGTTCGATCACAAATTTGCCATAGGTTCCGGCATCGTTTTTCTCAAGGCATTCGATGCGAGGTTTTTCGATCTCCAACACCACCATAAACCTCCTTCCCCAACACCTTTTCACGCAGATGCTTTAACGTGAGTAAAGCTCCACAATCAGGTGTTCTTTGATGGGGATATCTATATCCTCGCGGGCCGGGAAGCCTAACACCCGCCCCTGCATTCTTTCGACATCCACTTCCAGCCAGGGAGGAGGAGTCTTATGGGCTGCGGCCTCGGCAAGTTCCGCAAAACGGGTCAGTTCCCTGCTTCTCTCGGCAACGGCGACCACATCTCCGATCTTCACCAGGTAAGAAGGAATATCCACCCGCCTCCCGTTTACGGTGAAATGCCCGTGCCGGACCAGCTGGCGCGCCTCAGCCCGCGAGGCGGCAAACCCGAGCCGGTAAACCACGTTGTCCAGGCGGCGTTCCAGCAGGCGCAGAAGGTTTTCACCGGTAATGCCCTTTTGGCGTTCTGCAATTTCAAAGTACCGTCTGAACTGCCGCTCGAGAACCCCGTAAATCCGCCGCGCCCTCTGCTTTTCCCGGAGCTGCAACCCGTACTCCGTCATCTTTCGCCGTGCCTGGGCCTTTTCGCCCGGGGGATAGTTCCTCCGGTCAAGCGCGCACTTATCCGAGTAGCATCGGTCTCCCTTTAAGTAAAGCTTGATTCCCTCGCGGCGACAGAGACGGCATACCGGACCTGTATATCTTGCCATGATCTGATCCTCCTTTTGGAATTTTATCAAACGCGCCGGCGTTTCGGCGGACGACAGCCGTTGTGAGGAATTGGAGTCACATCTTTAATCATGTTCACTTCCAGACCCGCCGCCTGGAGGGACCTGATCGCCGCCTCCCTTCCTCCGCCGGGCCCTTTGACGTAGCACTCGACCTGCTTCATTCCGTGCTCCATCGCCGCTTTTGCTGCAGCCTCGGCGGCCATCTGGGCTGCAAAGGGAGTGCCTTTCCGGGTGCCTTTAAATCCCATCGTTCCGGCGCTCGCCCAGGCAATCGCGTTGCCTGCCATGTCCGTAATCGTAATGATCGTGTTGTTAAAAGTGGATTTGATGTGAGCAATGCCGTGCTCAACGTTCTTCCTTTCCCTGCGTTTTGGTCTCCCCGCTCTCCTTGCCACCTTCTTCCTCCTTTCCTGCTACTTCTTGCGGCGAACTCCGACTGTTTTCCGGGGCCCTTTCCGTGTCCGGGCGTTGGTGCGCGTCCGCTGGCCGCGCACCGGCAGCCCCCGGCGGTGGCGCAAGCCCCGGTAGCAGCCGATTTCGATCAAGCGTTTAATATTCATGGAAACCTCGCGCCGGAGGTCCCCTTCCACCTTGTACTCCTTATCGATGATTTCCTGCAGCTTACCTACTTCCTCTTCGGTAAGATCTTTAACCCTGGTGGAGGGATCGATTCCCGTTTTCTGGAGTATCTGCTTGGCAGTTGACCGGCCGATGCCGTAAATGTAGGTCAGGGCTATTTCCACCCGCTTGTCGCGCGGCAGGTCTACCCCTGCAATTCTCGCCATCCTCAATCCTCCTAAATCTCAGATTCTACCCCTGTTTTTGCTTGTGTTTCGGGTTTTCACACAGGATCATAATCTTTCCTTTGCGCCTGATCACTTTGCACTTTTCGCAGATCGGCTTGACAGAAGCGCGAACCTTCAACAGAGCCCCCTCCTTCCGCGGCAAATCATTGCCTGGACTATTTAAAGCGGTAAACGATTCTTCCCCGGGTCAAGTCATAAGGTGAAAGTTCCACGGTAACGCGATCGCCAGGCAGAATTCGGATAAAATTCATCCGGATCTTTCCGGAAACATGTGCCAGCACCTTATATCCGTTCGCCAATTCTACCCGGAACATGGCGTTAGGGAGGGCCTCGACCACGGTACCTTCAACTTCGATGACATTCGGCTTCGACCTGGGCATATCATTTATCTACCCCCTCGTTTTCAGACTCCTTGTTGATGTGAGCCTGCCGTAAAGCGGCGATGATCCTGCGAACCTCGTGATTCCCAACCTGCTGGCCACTTTTCCACAGCGCTGCCAGGTTTTCGGCAACGACGGGAAACGGTTCGAGGTGCTTAATATTCTTCCGCTTGGGGTTTTCCAGCCTGCGTTTCTCTCCATCAACCAGGTAAACAAAAGAGTCGTCGATTACTTCAGCCACGAGGAAAAACTTTCCCCGATCGCGGCCGCGTTTGGAACAAACTAACTGGCCCACTTCTAAACTTCCCTTCACTCTTCCGCTCCTGCCCCCTTCAGAGCCGGGTGAGGATTTCCGGCTCTCCTTCCGTAACCAGAACCGTATGCTCAAAATGCGCGGAAAGACTCCCATCTCTGGTAACAACGGTCCAGCGATCCGGCAGCACAAAAACCTCGGAGGTTCCCGCATTGACCATCGGCTCAATTGCCAGCACAAGACCCGGCTGCAGCCGCGGCCCCAGACCTGGCTTGCCGAAATTGGGCACCTGGGGCTCCTCGTGCATGCTGCGCCCGATCCCATGCCCCACAAAGTCCCTCACAACATGGAATCCGCTGCTTTCCACGTAGTTCTGAATGGCGGCAGAAATGTCGCCAACCCGGTTCCCCGGCACCGCCTGGGCGATCCCCAAAAAAAGCGCCTTTTGGGTAACTTCCAGCAGCCGGCGCGCCTCGGGAGAGATCTCCCCCACCGGAAAAGTTGCGGCAGCATCTCCGTAGTAATCGCGGTAAACAGTCCCGATGTCAATACTAATAATATCTCCGTTTTCCAGTTTTCTTAAACCGGGGATCCCGTGCACCACTTCGTTGTTGACCGAGGTGCAGATGCTGGCCGGAAAGCCATGATAGCCAAGAAAGGCAGGGGAGGCCCCGGCACGGCGCAAAAATTCCTCCGTGAACTGGTTAAGCTCCCATGTTGTGACCCCGGGCTTCACCCTTTTCCCCAACTCCTGGAGAGCCAGAGCAGCAATCCGTCCTGCCTCGCGCAGGTACGCGATCTCCCGTGATGACTTCAAGACAATCATTCAGCAAAGACCCCTCAGACAGTTCTGAATTCCGGCCCAGACCGCCTCAATTTCCTGCTCCCCGTCGATCTCCTTGAGCAGGCCGCGTTCCCTGTAGTATTCCAGCAGGGGAGCAGTCTGACTCATGTAAACTTCCAGGCGGTCCCGCACCGTCTCGGCGGTGTCGTCGCTCCGCTGGTAAAGCTCCCCGCCGCAGCGGTCGCAGACGCCGGGAAGGCGCGGGGGCTGAAAAAGCACGTGGTAAGTGGCGCCGCAGTTCCGGCAAACCCTGCGGCCTGTAAGGCGCTCCACCAGCACCTCCGGACTCACCCTGATATATAAAACCACATCCAGGTGCGTCCCCAGATCCGCCAGGAGCCGGTCCAGCGCCTCCGCCTGGGGCAGGGTCCGGGGAAAACCGTCCAGCAGAAAGCCCCTGCTGCAGTCCGGCTGCTTCAGGCGTTCCCGGATGATTTCAATCGTGATCTCATCGGGAACCAGCCGTCCGGCATCCAGGTACTCCCTGGCTTTCCGGCCGAGCTCCGTTCCTGCCTGAACTGCAGCCCTGAAAATATCGCCTGTAGAAATATGCGGAACTTCGCAGAAGCCCGCGATCCTGGCCGCCTGCGTCCCTTTGCCCGCGCCGGGAGGTCCGATTAACAGAATTCTCATTTCCCGTCTCCACCCCGTTACCTATTTCATAAAGCCCTGGTAGTGGCGCATCAGCAGATGTGCTTCAAACTGCTTCATCGTTTCCAGGGCAACCCCAACCACGATCAAAAGCGCCGTTCCGCCGAAATAAAGGGAAGGAATCTTGGTAACGGCAATCATGAAGTTGGGGAGAATTGCGATGAAAGCAAGGAAAATCGCACCGGCCAGGGTGATTCGCGTCAAAACGCGGTTGATGTACTCCCCGGTCGGCCGGCCCGGCCGCAGCCCCGGGATAAACCCTCCGTACTTTTTCAGGTTGTCCGCCACATCCATCGGATTGAAAATGATCGCCGTGTAAAAGTAAGTGAAGAAAATGATCAGCAGAGCGTAGAGAACGGTGTTCAAGGGCGTCCCGAACTGGAGGTGGCTTGCTACTCCCTGCGCCCAGGGATGGTTGATCCAATGGGCTATCTGGACCGGGAACATCAGAATAGACATGGCAAAGATGACCGGAATCACCCCTGCCTGGTTCACCCGGAGGGGGATATGGGTGCTCTGCCCTCCGTAGACCTTCCGGCCCATGACCCGTTTCGCATACTGCACCGGGATCCGGCGCTGCCCCTCCTGAACCGCCACAACTGCTGCAATGACAAGGAGCCCCAGCACGATCAGAATAACCACGCTCGCAATGCTTATCGTTCCTGCCTGAAGCTGGCGGAAAATGTTCACCGCCCCTGCCGGGAGGCGGGAAACGATCCCCGCAAAAATAAGGAGAGAAATGCCGTTCCCGATCCCCTTTTCCGTGATCATTTCCCCCAGCCACATGAGAAAGGCAGTTCCTGCAGTCAGGGTCAGGGCAATCAGCAGGTACGACCCGATGCCTGCGTGCTGGATGGCGCCCTGCCGGCCCAGCGCAACCGCCATGCCGATAGCCTGGATAAACCCAAGGACAACCGTTCCGTACCTGGTATACTGCACGATGATCTTTCTTCCGGCTTCCCCTTCTTTCGCAAGCTGCTCCAGGCGGGGAATGACGACGGTCAACAACTGCATGATAATCGAGGCGTTAATGTACGGGGTGATGCTCATCGCAAAAACCGACAAACGGCGGAAGGCCCCACCGGAGATGACGTCAAAGAAGCCGAAAAGCTGTCCTCCCAGCAGTTTCTCCAGCACCTGGTGATTGATTCCGGGAACCGGGATGTGAGCGCCCACCCGGAAAATCAACAGCATGACCAGGGTGAAGAGGAGCTTGCTCCGGAGATCCCCCAGCTTCCAGGCGCTTTTAAGAGATTCCAGCATCATATCACCTCAACCCTGCCGCCTGCCGCAGCAACCTTCTCGGCAGCACCCTTGCTGACCTGGTGAACCTTTACCGTCAGGGGGCGGTCCAGCTCCCCTTTACCCAGCAGTTTAATGACGGCGTCCGTTTTCTTAACCAGCCCTTCCGCCCTGAGAAGCGTCGGTGTCACAACAGCTCCTGCAGGAAATCTGGCGAGATCCCGAACGTTGACAACGGCAACCTCTTTCCGAAAGATATTCCTGAACCCGCGCTTGGGAATCCGGCGGTACAGGGGCATCTGCCCTCCCTCAAAACCGCGCCGCACTCCCCCTCCGGACCGCGCCTTTTGACCTTTCTGCCCGCGGCCCGCAGTTTTGCCCAGGCCAGACCCGATGCCGCGGCCCTTCCGGGTCCGGACAGAACGCGCCCCGCGCGCAGGCTGCAGTTCATGGAGCTTCAAGTCAAACCCTCCCTTCCTTCTCGCCCACCGGTTCAACCTTTACTAAATGAGAAACGCTTCTGATCATCCCCTGAATTTCCGGAACATCGGCCTTCACCACAGTGCTGTTGAGCTTCCTCAAACCAAGGGCACGCAGAACCCGCCGCTGTTTTTCAGGATAACCGATCGGGCTTTTCACCAGGGTAACCCGTAAAAAGGACTCCACGCTCTACTCCCCCTAACCTGTCAATTCCTCTACCGTTTTTCCCCGAAGCCGGGCAACATCTTCCGCCCGCTTCAAGCTTTTCAGGCCCTCGATCGTGGCGTGAACCATATTGTGGGCATTCGAAGAGCCTAAAGATTTCGTCAAAATATCCTTGATTCCCGCGGCCTCCAGAACGGCCCGCACAGGCCCCCCCGCAATCACCCCCGTCCCGGGGGAGGCCGGCTTCAAAAGCACCTTGCCTGCCCCGAATTCCCCAATGACAGGGTGGGGGATTGTCGTCCCCTTCATGGGAACCACAATTATATTCTTTTTCGCATCTTCAATTCCCTTCCGGATTGCCTCGGGCACTTCCCCTGCTTTCCCCAGGCCTGCCCCAACGTGGCCCTGACCATCTCCCACGACGACGAGGGCGCTGAAACTGAACCGTCTCCCGCCCTTCACAACCTTGGCAACCCGGTTGATGCTTACGACGGTTTCTGTAAGCTCTAAAGTATTGGGATCAATTCGCAAAACGATTACTCCCTCCCTGTTCTCTAAAAATCCAGGCCGTGCTCCCGGGCTGCCTCGGCCAGGGCAGCAATCCGGCCATGATAGGGGTAGCCACCCCGGTCGAAAACAACTCTGGTAATCCCCCGGGCGCGGGCCTTTTCGGCGATCAACCTGCCCACGACCCGCGCCGCTGCGAGGTTTTTCCGGTTACCGACCTCTCCTCGAATTTCGGGTGACAAAGTAGAGGCGGCTGCCAGGGTTGTTCCCCGCGTATCGTCAATAATCTGGGCGTAGATATGGTTAAGGCTGCGGTAAACACTGAGCCGCGGCCTTTCAGGTGTCCCAAAAACCTTTTTTCTGACCCGGGCATGCTTCCGCCGCCGCAGTTCTCGGCGCGTCTCCTTCTTCAGCAACTTCCCTCACGCTCCTTACTTCTTGCCCTTAACCCCTGCTTTACCAACCTTGCGCTTGATTACCTCGTCCTCGTATTTAATCCCTTTTCCTTTATAAGGCTCAGGCTCGCGGACACTGCGGATGCGGGCGGCAAGGGCGCCCACCTTTTCCTTATCGATTCCCCGGACAACAATCTTGTTGGGGGCAGGAACTTCGATTTCCAGGCCCTCCTCCGGCTCGATTTCCACGGGGTGGGAATAGCCCACGGTAAGGACCAGCTTCTTTCCCTGCTTCGCCGCCCTGTAACCCACTCCCACCAGTTCCAGGCTCCGGGAAAAGCCCCGCGTCACCCCTTCTACCATATTCTGCAGGAGAGCCCTTGTCAGGCCGTGGAGCGCCCGGTGCTCTTTTTCATCCGAGGGCCTCGCTACCACGAGCTGGCCGCCTTCAAGAGAAACCCTGATCTCGGGATGGAACTTTTTGTAAAGCCTCCCTTTCGGGCCCTTGACCTCAACGCCGTTGTCGTGGATCTTTACCTCTACTCCTGCCGGTATCGCCACCGGAAGGCGTCCAACTCTGGACATGGTATCACCTCTCTTACCAAACGTAGCAAATAACCTCACCACCCAGGCCCTCCTGCCGGGCCTGCTTGTCGGTCATCAGCCCTTTCGGGGTGGAAATAACCGCCACACCCAAACCACCCAGGACCCTGGGAATTTCGTCCTTCTTGACATAAACCCGAAGGCCCGGCTTGCTGATGCGCTTGAGTCCGGTAATAACCCTTTCGCGGTTTGGCCCGTATTTCAGATACAACCGCAGGATCCCCTGCTTCCCGTCGTCAATGTATTCGTAATTCCGGATGAACCCCTCGTTTTTGAGAATTTCTGCCAGAGCCTTTTTCATTTTGGAGGCAGGCACTTCCACGCGATCCCGGTGAACCTGATTGGCATTCCGAATCCGCGTCAGGAAATCTGCGATCGGGTCCGTCATCATCCCTCTTTAACCTCCTTTACGCCTTTACCAGCTGGCTTTCACAACACCGGGAATATATCCTTTGTAGGCCAGCTCCCGGAAACAGATCCGGCACATTCCGAATTTCCGCAGGTAGGCGCGCGGCCTGCCGCACAGCCGGCACCGGTTGTAGGCCCGGACCCTGAATTTCGGCTTTCTTTGCTGCTTCGCAATAAGTGATTTCTTGGCCACCCACTTCCCTCCTTTAACTCCGTCTTTTATTCCCGGAAAGGCATTCCCATCAAGCGGAGGAGTTCCCGCGCCTCTTCGTCGGTTTTCGCCGTTGTGACAATGGTGATATCCATTCCCCGGATCTTATCTATCTGATCGTAGCTGATTTCCGGAAAAATCACCTGCTCCCTCAGGCCCAGCGTATAGTTCCCCCGTCCGTCAAAGGACCTGGGCGAAACCCCCCGGAAGTCCCTCACCCTGGGAAGAACAACATTCACCAGCTTCTCTAAAAAATCGTACATACGGTTCCCGCGTAAAGTGACCTTGCAGCCGATTTTCATTCCCGTCCGCAGCTTGAAAGCCGCAATCGACTTCCGCGCCCTCGTAATCACCGGGCGCTGCCCCGAAATTTGCGTCAGGTCGTTAACTGCAGCTTCAAGGGCCTTGGGGTTTTGAATGGCCTCACCCAGTCCCATATTGACGACGATCTTCTCCAGCCTGGGCACTTCCATGACATTTTTATAACTGAATCTCTTCATCATCTGGGGAACAATTTCGCTGCGATAGCGTTCTTTCAGACCCATCCCTGCTCCTCCTTCACCGGAGCCCCTACCTGTCAATGATTTCTCCGCACTTCTTGCAGGCCCGGTAATATTTTTGATCAACAAGCTTCTTTGCAATTCGGGTCGGCCGGTTGCATTTCGTACAGATCAGCATCACATTAGAGCTGGCAATCGGGGCCTCCTTCTCGATAATTCCTCCCTGGGGAAGAGTCCGGGTGGGCCGGCTGTGCCGCTTGACAATATTCACACCTTCAACAACCACCCTCTGGAGGGCCGGAAAAACCTGGAGCACTTTTCCCCGCTTGCCCGCGTTCTTACCCGTGATTACCAGCACCTGATCCCCTTTGCGCACGTGAACCTTTTTTCGCGCCATAGACACACCTCCAACCTGACGCACCTCAGAGCACCTCGGGTGCCAGGGAAACTATTTTCATGAAGTCCTTATCCCGCAGCTCCCGGGCCACAGGCCCGAAGATCCGGGTTCCGCGCGGGTTCTTCTGTTCATTGATAATTACAGCCGCATTTTCGCTGAACTTGATATACGAACCGTCAGGCCGGCGAATTTCTTTGCGCGTCCGGACCACCACCGCCTGAACGACATCCCCCTTTTTCACCATGCCGCCGGGACTGGCCTCTTTCACGGAAGCCACGATGATATCCCCAACGGAAGCGTAGCGGCGGAAGGAGCCGCCCAAAACCCGGATGCACATGAGTTTCTTTGCACCCGTGTTGTCGCCGGCCTTAAGAATGGTCTGGGGCTGAATCATCGGTTTCATCCTCCTTTTGGATCAACCCTTTTTCTCCGGCGCGCTCCAGGATCTCCACCACCCGCCACCGCTTTTCTTTGCTCAAAGGGCGGGTTTCCATAATCTTCACCTGGTCTCCAATCCGGCAGGCGTTCTCCTCATCATGGGCCTTGAACTTCTTGGTTCTTTTCACCGTCTTCCCGTAAAGAGGATGCCGGACCAGGGTCTCTACAGCAACAACAACAGTTTTATCCATTTTGTCGCTAACCACTTTTCCAATCCGCGTCTTTCGCTGAGGTCGTGGGTTCAACTACGATACCCCCTGTCTCTTCCCGATCTCTTGACGCTGCCGGCTCAGCTCCCGCTCCCGCAAGATTGTCCTGGCGCGGGCAAAGTCCCGCCGGATCTCCCGAATCCGCATGGGGTTTTCCAGCTGACCTGTCGCCATCTGGAAACGAAGGCGGAAAAGCTCTTCTTTCAGGTCAACCAGCTTGCGTTCCAGTTCCTCGTCGGTCAGCTCCCGAAGTTCCCTAACCTTCTTCACCGGCCTCACCACCCGCTTCGTGGCGTTTCACAAACCTCGTCTTCACCGGCAATTTATGACCTGCAAGGCGCATTGCCTCCCGCGCCACATCTTCAGAAACCCCTGCAAGCTCAAAAAGGACACGACCTGGTTTAACAACAGCCACCCAGAATTCCGGAGCCCCCTTCCCGCTCCCCATCCGGGTTTCAGCGGGCTTCGCGGTAACAGGTTGATCGGGAAAAATCTTAATCCAAACCTTGCCGCCCCGCCGGACATACCTGGTCATCGCGATCCTGGCCGCCTCAATCTGCCGGCTGCTGATCCAGCCGGGTTCCAGAGCCTGGAGACCGTATTCTCCAAAGGTAACCTCATTGCCCCGGCCCGCCTTCCCCGTCGGCCGGCGCAGGTGTTGCTTCCGGTAGGTAACTCTTTTCGGAATCAGCATCAGCCTCTGCCTCCTTCCCCGCCCGCACTCTCTTCAAGCCTGGGCGGAGTCTTTTCAGGGAGAACCTCGCCCCGGTAAATCCAGACTTTAACACCAATTTTCCCGTAAGTTGTATTGGCCTCGGCAAAGCCGTAATCGATATCCGCTCTCAGTGTATGGAGGGGAACTTTGCCTTCACTGTACCACTCGGTCCGGGCCATTTCCGCTCCTGCCAGGCGGCCGCTTACCGCAATCCGGATCCCCTGCGCCCCCATGCGCATGGTGCGGGAAACGGCCTGCTTCATGGCCCTGCGAAAAGCAACCCGCTTTTCGAGCTGTGCTGCAACATTTTCTGCAACCAGCTGGGCCTCCAGCTCCGGCTTCTTAATTTCAATGATATTGACGCTGACCTGCTTTCCGGTCAGTCCTTCAAGTTCCTTCCGCAGGGCTTCCACTTCTGCTCCTCCGCGCCCGATCACGATCCCGGGCTTCGCGGTGTGGATGGAAACCCGCACACGATGGGCAGCCCTCTCGATCTCAATCCGGGAGATCCCTGCAAGGAAAAGACGCTTTTTAATAAAATTCCTGATCGCGATATCCTCATGCAGCAGCTCCCGGAAATTCTTTGCGGCATACCACTTCGAATCCCACTCTTTGATGATGCCCAGGCGGAGGCCTTTGGGATGCACTTTCTGTCCCATTCCCTATCCCTCCTTTCGCTCACCTACTACAACGGTAATATGGCTGGTTCTCCGGCGCCTGAGGTCCGCCCGTCCCCGCGCCCGGGGCTGGTAGCGCTTGAAAATGGGCCCCACATCCACGTAAATTCTCTTGATGTACAGGTTATCCGGATCCAAATTGTAGTTGTGTTCGGCGTTCGCGAGGGCCGAACGCACCACCTTCGCAACAGGACGCGCCGCTTTCTTCGGTGTAAAACGCAAGATCGCCAGCGCTTCAGTGACCTTCTTGCCCCGCACGAGATCCACCACCTGGCGCGCTTTGCGCGGGGAAATCCAGACATAGCGTGCAACCGCCCGTGCCTCCACGCTCTTCACCCCTTCTACTTGAGTGCCGTTGAACGCTCTGTATGGGCACCGTGGCCGCGGAAGATCCTCGTCGGCGCGAACTCGCCCAGCTTATGACCCACCATATCCTCGGTGATATAAATGGGAACATGCCTGCGCCCATCGTGCACTGCGATGGTATGGCCGACCATCTCGGGAAAGATCGTCGAACGCCGCGACCACGTTTTAATCACCCGCTTCGTGCCCTTCTCGTTCATTTCGATGATCTTTTTCAAGAGCTTTGGATCGCAATAAGGCCCCTTTTTAAGAGAACGGCCCACTCCTTCCTTACCCTCCTTAGGGCGCTTTTACCTGGTGCGCCGCTTGATAATCATTTTATCCGAGGCTTTCTTCTTTTTCCGCGTCTTCGCCCCCAGGGCAGGCTTGCCCCATGGTGTTACGGGGTTGCGCCCGATGGGGGACTTTCCTTCCCCGCCCCCGTG
The DNA here is from genome assembly GCA_013177945.1 of Bacillota bacterium. Taxonomy (NCBI): domain Bacteria; kingdom Bacillati; phylum Bacillota; species Bacillota bacterium. The sequence continues at coordinate 18,910 of JABLXW010000016.1, read as the reverse complement.
GGGGTGGTCCGAGGGGTTCATGACAACGCCGCGCACAGTTGGTCTGATCCCGAGCCAGCGCGCCCTTCCGGCCTTCCCAATGGTAATATTTTCGTGATCCAGGTTCCCCACCTGGCCGATGGTAGCCTTGCAGTCCAGGTGAATAAGGCGCACTTCACCCGAAGGCATCCGGATGTGGGCATAGGGGCCCTCTTTCGCCATCAACTGGGCCACCGCCCCGGCCGACCGCACAAGCTGGCCGCCCCTACCCGGCTTCAATTCAATGTTGTGGATCAGGGTCCCCACCGGAATATTCTTTAACGGGAGGGCGTTTCCGGGCCTGATGTCCGCCTCCTCTCCGGAAACCACCGTATCCCCCACTTTGAGCCCCAGCGGTGCCAGGATGTAGCGCTTCTCCCCATCCGCATAGTGGAGGAGCGCAATATGCGCCGAGCGGTTGGGATCGTATTCCAGGGTTGCAACCTTTGCCGGAATTCCATCCTTATTCCGCTTGAAATCAATGATCCGGTAGAAACGCTTCATTCCTCCGCCCCGGTGGCGGACAGTAATCCGCCCCTGGTTGTTGCGTCCGGCCTTTTTCCGCAAAGGCTCCAGGAGCGAGCGTTCCGGTTCTACATCACTCAGCTCCTCAAAGCCGAGCACAGTCATCTGGCGCCGCCCTGGAGATGTCGGTTTGAACTTTTTGATAGCCACGCCTTTCCCTCCCTTCCATCTCTTGCTGCAGATTCTGATCAAAGCTTACTGCTAGAGCAGTCCTTCAAAGATTTCGATCTTGTCTCCGGGTCGCAAAGTGACGATTGCCTTCTTCCGGTCCGGTCTCCGGCCCCGAAAGCGCCCGACCCGTCTGGGTTTGCCCTTGATGATCGCCGTATTTACGGCCAGCACCTTTACCTTGAAGAGTTCCTCAACAGCTTTTTTAATGTCGATTTTGGTGGCCTGTTTGTTTACATAAAAAGTATACTTGTTCTGCTGCTGCGCCAGGTTGACCGATTTCTCCGTCACAACCGGTCTGATAATAATGTCCTGGGGGCTAAGCATCGGCCAACACCTCCCCAACCCTGGCAAGGGCATTCTTCGTCAGGACTACCTTGCCTGCTGCCAGGATCTCATAAGGATTCAACTGACTGGCCAGGGCAATCCGGATCCCCGGCAGGTTCCGCGTCGACCTTTCAAGCAGCGGATCTGGAGCTTCAACAACCAGCAGGGCGCGCTCCCCGACTTCCATCGCCTCCAGGAGCTTGACGACCTCCCTCGTCTTCGGAGCCTCGAGCCGGATATCCTCGATGACCACGAGATCCCCCGTCTGGGCGCGGGCAGCAAGGGCCGACTTTAAAGCCAGGCGGCGGACCTTGCGAGGAAGGGACTGGCGGTAGTCCCGGGGCTTCGGCCCGAAGACAATCCCGCCCCCCCGCCAGAGAGGAGAGCGAATGCTTCCGACCCGGGCCCGTCCGGTCCCTTTCTGGCGCCAGGGCTTGCGCCCGCCGCCCCGAACCTCGCCCCGGGTTTTCGTCGCCGCAGTGCCCCGGCGCATGGATGCCAGGTGACGGACGACAGCCTGGTGGAGGACAGACTTTTTCACCGGGCCTCCGAAAATGTCATCCCGGAGTTCCAGATCTCCAACTCTGGTTCCTGCTGGATCGTAAAGGGCTGCTTTTGGCATGCCTCCTTGCCTCCTTTCTGGCTAGCGCAGCGAGTTCTTAATAACCAGGAGCCCCTGGCGGATTCCCGGCACCGCGCCCCGGACCAGGAGTAAATTTCTATCCGGGTCCACCCTGACAACCTTTAAATGCTGGACGGTTACCCTTGCGCCGCCCATTCTCCCGGGAAGCTTCCGTCCTTTGAAAACCCGGGCCGGGCCCTTTGCGCCGAGGGAGCCGGGCCTGCGGTGGTACTTGGACCCGTGCTTCATGGGGCCCCGCTGGAAGCCGTGCCTTTTAATCCCTCCTGCAAACCCTTTCCCCTTCGAAGTCCCGCGCACATCAACATACTCTCCGGCTTTGAAGATATCGACCCGGACCTCCTGGCCCACTTCATACCGGTCAAGATCTTCTGCATCCACCCGGATTTCCCGCAAGAAACGGAGCGGCTTCAATTTCCGCCGGGCGAAGTGGCCGCGCCGGGGGAGGCTTAGATCTTCGGCACGCACCTCCTCAAAACCCAACTGGAGGGCGGCATAGCCATCCCGCTCAGGAGTCTTCTTCTGCACCACAATGCAGGGGCCCGCCTTGATCACCGTAACCGGAACTGCCTCTCCTTCTTCGCTGAAAATCTGGGTCATGCCGAGTTTTCTTCCAAGAATTCCTTTGCGCAACATCTTCACCTCCAAATCCCCGACCGTCTCCGGTTAAAGCTTGATCTCAATATCAACCCCTGCGGGAAGGTCAAGACGCATCAGGGCATCGATCGTTTTCGGGGTCGGCTCTAAAATATCGATGAGCCGCTTGTGGGTGCGCATCTCGAACTGCTCCCGGGAATCCTTATCTTTATGGGGCGACCTCAAAATGGTAATGATGCTCTTTTCCGTAGGAAGGGGAACGGGGCCCGAAATGGAGGCCCCTGTTCTCCGGGCTGTTTCCACGATCTTCTGGGCAGACTGGTCGAGTATTTTATGGTCAAAGGCCTTTAACCTGATCCGGATCTTCTGACGCGCCACTCTCATCCCTCCTCAACGGGCCTGTGAAAAAGGCCCTCGCGTAGATTATTAATCAATCACCCCGGTGACCACGCCTGCTCCCACCGTCCGGCCTCCTTCCCGGATGGCAAAGCGCAGGCCCTCCTCAATGGCGATGGGTGTGATCAGCTCCACGTTCATGTTGACGTTGTCGCCGGCATCACCATTTCCACTCCTTCGGGGAGCCTGATGACGCCGGTTACGTCTGTGGTCCGGAAGTAGAACTGGGGCCTGTAGCCTTCGAAGAAGGGGGTGTGGCGCCCTCCCTCTTCCTTGGTGAGGACGTAGACCTCGGCCTTGAACCTGGTGTGGGGTTTGATGGAACCGGGCTTGGCGATGACCATCCCCCGCTCCACTTCTTTCCGCTCTACACCCCGCAGGAGAACCCCGATGTTGTCTCCTGCCTGGCCCTGGTCGAGGATTTTCCGGAACATCTCCACTCCGGTGACAACGGTCTTGCGGGGCTCGTCCCGGAGCCCGATGATCTCCACCTCATCCCCGACCTTGACGACTCCGCGCTCGACGCGGCCGGTCACTACGGTCCCGCGGCCGGTGATGCTGAAGACGTCCTCGATGGGCATGAGGAAGGGTTTGTCTACGTCCCGCACCGGGGTGGGGATGTATTCGTCTACGGCGTCCATGAGCTTGAGGATGGGGCCGCAGGCCTCGCAATCTTCTTTTCCGCACCCGCACTCCATTGCTTTGAGGGCGCTTCCGGCAATGATCGGGATCTCGTCACCGGGGAACTCGTACTCGCTTAAGAGCTCCCGCACCTCCAGCTCCACAAGCTCCATGAGCTCGGGGTCGTCGACCATGTCGGCCTTGTTTAGGAAAACGACGATATAGGGGACGCCTACCTGGCGGGCAAGGAGAATGTGCTCCCGGGTCTGGGGCATGGGGCCGTCTGCCGCCGAGACGACAAGGATCGCTCCGTCCATCTGGGCTGCTCCGGTGATCATGTTCTTGATGTAGTCGGCATGGCCCGGGCAGTCGACGTGGGCGTAGTGCCTCTTTTCTGTTTCGTACTCGACGTGGGCGATGGCAATGGTAATTCCCCGCTCCCGCTCTTCAGGCGCCTTGTCGATTTCGCCGTAGGAGGTCGCCTGAGCGAGCCCCTTTTTGCTCAAAAGATGGTGATCGCCGAGGTTAAAGTGGTTTTGCCGTGGTCCACGTGCCCGATCGTCCCGATGTTGACGTGGGGTTTGGTGCGCTCAAATTTTTTCTTCGCCATCAAGAATCCTTCCTTTCTCAAGCTAAATTTATATTTAAAATTATTTATATTTAAATTAAATGTTCAAGCAATTCCTGCGGGGACGGCTGATAAGCTTCTCCGAAACCGCAGGAGGTACCTGCTCGTAATGAGAATACTGCATGACGTAGTTCCCGCGCCCCTGGGTTAAAGAGCGCAGGTCGGTGGCATAACCGAACATCGCCGCGAGCGGAACCACTCCCCGGACGACCCGGGTGGTCCCTCTCAATTCGGTTGCTTCGATCCGGCCGCGCCGGGCATTGAAATCACCGATCACATCACCCAGATACTCCTCGGGGACGGTGATTTCGACTTTCATCATGGGCTCCAGCAAAACCGGAGCTCCCTTCTCGGCAGCCGAACGGAAGGCGCAGGCGCCCGCAATCTTAAATGCAATTTCCGAAGAGTCAACCTCATGGAAAGAGCCCCCGACAAGGGCCGCCCGGATATCGATCATGGGATAACCGGCGAGCACACCGCTTTCCATGGCTTCTCTGATCCCCGCCTCGATGGCGGGAAGAAATTCCTTCGGAATCACCCCTCCTTTGGTGCGGTCTTCAAACTCGCAGCCCCGCCCGGAGGGAAGAGGCTCCAGTTCTAAAACAACGTGCCCGTACTGCCCCCGTCCCCCGGTCTGCCTGATGAATTTTCCCTCGCCCCGGGCCCTGCGGCTGATCGTTTCTTTATAAGCCACCTGGGGCTTGCCCACATAGGCATCCACATTGAACTCCCGCAGGAGCCGGTCCACAATGATCTCCAGGTGAAGCTCGCCCATTCCGGCAATGAGCAGCTGCCCCGTCTCCCGATCCGTATAGGTACGGAAAGTGGGATCCTCCTCGGCAAGGCGGTGCAGGGCCGTTCCCATTTTATCCTGATCGGCCTTGGTTTTGGGTTCGATTGCCACAGAAATAACCGGAGCAGGAAAATGCATGGGCTCCAGGACCAGGGGCTCCTCCTCGGTGCACAGCGTATCGCCGGTGATGGTCTCTTTCAAACCAACCGCAGCAGCAATGTCACCTGCATGAACCTCTGTGAGGTCCTCCCGGTGGTTGGCGTGCATTCTCACCAGGCGCCCGATCCGCTCTCTCTTCCCCTTGGTGGCGTTGTAAACCGTCGCCCCAGACTCCAGGGTCCCGGCATACACCCGCAGAAAGACCAGCTTTCCCGCGTAAAGGTCGGTCTGCACCTTGAAGGCGAGGGCGGCCAGCGGCTCCTCGTCGCCCGCGTGCCGCACCACGGTTTCTCCGGTCCTGGGATGAACCCCCTCCACCGGCGGGATGTCGGCCGGGGACGGGAGATAATCAACAACTGCATCGAGCAGAGGCTGCACCCCTTTATTTCGGAGCGAAGACCCGCAGAGCACGGGAACCAGCTTGCAGGAAAGTGTTCCTTTCCTGATTGCGGCCTTGATCTCTGCTTCGGAGATCGGCTCCCCTTCCAGGTACTTGACCATCAAATCTTCATCCAGTTCTGCAAGAGCTTCCAGCAGCTGCTCCCGGTAGCGCCGCGCCTCCCCGGCCATTTCCTGCGGAATCTCGGTCTCTTCGCTGACCGTTCCCAATTCATCAAGGTAGATAATTGCCTTATTCTTTACCAGGTCAACAACTCCCCGGAACGAGTCTTCGCTTCCGATGGGGAGCTGGATCGGCACCGCATTCGCCCCCAGGCGCTCCCGGATCATCCCGGTGGCCCGGAAGAAGTTTGCTCCTACCCGGTCCATCTTGTTCAAATAGGCGATGCGGGGAATCCGGTACTTGTCCGCCTGACGCCAGACCGTCTCGGACTGAGGCTCAACCCCGGCAACCGCGCAAAAAACGGCAATCACGCCATCAAGCACCCGTAGACAGCGCTCTACCTCCGCCGTAAAGTCCACGTGCCCTGGCGTGTCGATCAAATTTATGGTAAAACCCCGCCAGGGGCAGGTAGTGGCCGCCGAGGTGATTGTAATTCCCCGCTCCTGCTCCTGAACCATCCAGTCCATCGTTGCCGCTCCGTCGTCCACTTCCCCCATCTTATAGACGCGGCCGGTGTAGAACAAGATCCGCTCGGTTGTCGTGGTCTTTCCTGCATCAATGTGCGCCATGATCCCGATGTTGCGAATTTTTTCCAGCGAAACTTCACGCGCCATGCTTGATCCCTCCTTTCCGTATGGTTTATCAGCCTGCCACCGGCACTTACCACCGGTAATGGGCAAAAGCCTTGTTGGCCTCCGCCATTTTATGGGTATCCTCCTTCTTCTTGACGGCGCCGCCGGTATTGTTTGCGGCATCAATAATTTCCGCCGCCAGCTTTTCCTGCATGCTCTTGCCGGCGCGTTCCCGCGCGTAATTTACCAGCCACCGGATTCCCAGGGTCAGGCGGCGTTCCGGCCGCACCTCCACAGGAACCTGGTAGTTGGCGCCGCCCACGCGCCGCGCCTTAACCTCCAGGACGGGCATCACGTTCTTCAAGGCCTGCTCGAAGACCTCCATCGGGTTCCGCTTTGTCCTGGCCTTGATGATGTCAAAAGCGCCGTAGCAAATCTTCTCGGCAAGGCTCTTCTTCCCGTCCCACATCACCTTGTTGACCAGCTTTGTAAAAACCTTGCTCCCGTAAACGGGATCCGGCAAAACGTCCCGCTTGGGGACACTACCACGGCGAGGCAATCACATCCCTCCCTTCCTGCTACGCCTTTGCCGCCTTGGGCCGCTTCGTTCCATACTTCGACCTGCCCCGGTTCCTTCCCTGAACACCGGCAGTATCCAGGGTTCCCCTGATGATGTGGTAACGGACGCCCGGCAGGTCCTTGACCCGGCCTCCCCTGACAAGGACGACAGAATGCTCCTGCAGGTTATGCCCGATTCCGGGAATGTAAGCGGTAATCTCAACCCCGTTTGTGAGGCGGACCCGGGCCACTTTCCGCAGCGCCGAGTTCGGCTTCTTCGGTGTTGTCGTATATACCCTCGTGCAGACCCCCCGTTTCTGGGGAGAATTCTTCAGAGCAGGAGCAGTCGATTTCTTTTCTGCCTTTTTCCTGCCTCTTCGAACCAGCTGGTTAAGCGTCGGCACCTGAACACCTCCTTAAAATCCCGCAAAATCCCGCACTTTTTCACCTGAAAGCTACTCGATGACTGCCGCCGAGGCTGCTCCCACCTTAATCCCGCATGCTTTACCGAGCTCCTCCATGGAATCCAGCATCACCACTTCGACGTTCTTCTCAGCGCACAACTGGAGCAAAGGAGAAGTGATCCGCGCTTCCGCGTCTTTTGCAACATAAACCACCCGCGCCTGGCCTTTCTCAACCGCTTTTCGGGTTTGTTTTGTTCCCACCGTTTTCTTGCGCGCGTTAAGCAGTCTTTCCACTTTCCTCTCACTCCCCTTGATTCCAGTTTTGAGAGGCTTCTTTGCGAAATTCACACAATGTAGATTTTAGCACCCGGGCGCAGCACCTGTCAATTACTTCAGGCCAACCGCTTCTTCTCCTGCAGGCTCCTCCTGCTCCCCGCCGGAGACAACCCGCTCTTCAACCTCCTCCGGCTCTTTTCCAGGCTTCTTGAACTCTTCCTCATCAAGCACCTTGATGTTGCGGTAGCGGGACATCCCGGTTCCGGCCGGAATCAGTTTTCCAATGATGACGTTTTCTTTCAGCCCCAGGAGAGGATCCACCTTCCCCTTAATCGCCGCTTCCGTCAAGACCCTCGTGGTCTCCTGGAAGGAAGCCGCGGAAAGGAAGGATTCGGTTGCCAGCGAAGCTTTCGTAATCCCTAAAATGACCGGTTTTGCCGTCGCAGGCTCTCCCCCTACCGCCAGCACCCGGGCGTTCTCCTCCTCAAAATCAAAGACCTCGATCAGGCCCCCGGGCAGGAGTTCCGTGTCGCCCGGATCTTCAACCTTCACCTTGCGCAGCATCTGCCTGATCATGACCTCAATGTGCTTGTCATTGATGTCAACCCCCTGCATCCGGTAGACGCGCTGGACCTCCCGGAGGAGGTAAGCCTGCACGGCCGTAATCCCTTTCACCTGAAGGAGATCGTGGGGGTTGATGGAGCCCTCGGTCAGCTCTTCACCTGCTTCCACATACTGGCCGTCTTCCACCTTGATTCTCGAGCCAAAGGGTATCTGGTAGGTATACTTTTCCGTTTCGCCTACGATTTCAACCTCTTTCTTCCCTTTGTTTTCCGTAATGCGAACAATCCCGTCACACTCGGCGATAATCGCCTGCCCCTTTGGCTTCCGGGCCTCAAAAAGCTCTTCCACCCGGGGCAACCCCTGGGTGATATCTTCGCCGGCAACCCCACCGGTATGGAAGGTTCGCATCGTCAACTGCGTCCCGGGCTCTCCAATCGACTGGGCCGCCATGATTCCCACAGCCTCTCCGATCTCCACCGGAAAGCCTGTGGCAAGGTTCCGCCCGTAGCACTTCTGGCAGACTCCGTAGTGGGTCTTGCAGGTCAAAACCGACCTGATCAGGACCTTCCTGATTCCGGCAGCAAGAATTGCCGCAGCATGCTCCTCGGTAATCTCCGTATCAGCAGGAACGATTACCTCACCGGTTTCGGGATGAACAACCGGCTTCAGAGTGAAACGGCCGACAATGCGCTCTTCTAAAGTTTCGATGACATCGCCGCCATCTGTCACTTCTTCCACGTAAAAACCTTCCCTGGTTCCGCAGTCTTCCTCCCGCACGATCACATCCTGGGCGACATCCACCAGGCGCCTGGTGAGGTAACCCGAGTCTGCCGTGCGGAGCGCGGTATCCGCCAGCCCCTTCCGGGCGCCGTGGGTGGAAATAAAGTATTCCAGCACCGTCAGCCCCTCCCGGAAGTTCGCCTTAATGGGAAGGTCGATGATCCGGCCCGAGGGGTCGGCCATCAAGCCGCGCATTCCCGCCAGCTGGCGGATCTGCTGAATGTTTCCGCGCGCCCCCGAAGTCGCCATCATGTACACGGGGTTGAGCGGATCCAGGGTCTTGAGCAGAGATTCTGTTACCCGATCTGTGGCTTTCTGCCAGATTCCGGTGACCCTTTCGTAGCGCTCCTCTTCGGTAATCAGGCCCCGGCGGTACTGCTGCTCAATTCTGTCAACCTCGGCCTCGGCCTCAGCAAGGATCTCGTCCTTATCAGGGGGGATAGTGACATCTGTAATCCCTACCGTAATCCCTGCCTTCGTGGCGTAGGTAAAGCCGAGCTTCTTAATTCCATCCAGGAGCACCGCCGTCCGGGCGTATCCGAGCTGGCGGTAGCACTTCCCGATGATCTGGGCAAGCATCTTCTTCCCGACAACCTCATTGATGTAACCCAGCTCTGGAGGAATAACCTCATTAAAGATCAACCGGCCGACCGTCGTTTCGACAAGTTTTCCATCAAGGCGCACTTTAATCCTGGCGTGGAGGTCAATTTCTTTGCTCTCGTAAGCAAAATAAGCCTCGTTGAAATCCCGGAAGACCTTGCCTTCCCCTTTAGCCCCCTCCCTGTCGAGAGTGAGGTAGTAGCAACCCAAAACCATATCCTGGGTTGGGGTCGTTACGGGGCGCCCGTCTTTTGGGTTCAGAATATTGTGGCTGGAGAGCATCAGGATCCGCGCTTCGGCCTGGGCCTCGGCGGACAAAGGAACGTGAACGGCCATCTGATCCCCGTCAAAGTCGGCATTGTACCCGGTACAGACGAGGGGGTGAATCTGGATCGCCCGGCCCTCCACCAGAACCGGCTCAAAGGCCTGGATTCCCAGCCTGTGCAGGGTGGGAGCGCGGTTCAAGAGCACGGGATGCTCCTTAATGACATCCTCCAGAACATCCCAGACTTCGTTGCGAACCCGCTCAACCATCCGCTTCGCGCTCTTGATATTATGGGCATAACCCTGGTTTACCAGGCGCTTCATGACAAAGGGCTTGAAGAGCTCCAGGGCCATTTCCTTCGGGAGGCCGCACTGGTGGAGCTTCAATTCGGGACCGACGACGATCACAGAGCGCCCCGAGTAGTCCACCCGCTTCCCCAACAGGTTCTGGCGAAACCGGCCCTGCTTCCCTTTCAGCATATCGCTCAGGGATTTCAAGGGCCTGTTGCCGGGCCCTGTGACCGGACGGCCGCGCCGCCCGTTGTCGATTAATGCATCAACCGCCTCCTGGAGCATCCGCTTTTCGTTTCTGACGATGATATCGGGCGCCCCCAGGTCAAGCAGGCGCTTCAACCGGTTGTTGCGGTTGATCACCCGGCGGTAGAGATCGTTCAAATCCGAGGTGGCAAATCTCCCCCCGTCCAGCTGGACCATCGGCCGGAGCTCCGGGGGAATCACCGGAATGACCTCCAGAATCATCCATTCGGGGCGGTTCCCCAACTTCCGGAAGGCTTCAACAACCTCCAGGCGCCGGATGGCGCGAACCTTGCGCTGGCCCGTCGCCTCCTTGAGTTCCGCCCGCAGCTGCTGGCTCAACTCATCCAGGTCTATTTCTTCAAGCAGCTCCTTGATCGCTTCTGCGCCCATCCCTGCTCTGAAGCGGTTTCCGTACTTTTCCCTGTTCTCCCGATACTCCGATTCTGTGAGCAGCTGCTTTTTGGTGAGCGGCGTATCTCCCGGGTCGGTAACAATATAAGAAACAAAATAAAGAACCTTCTCCAGGGAGCGGGGGGAGATGTCAAGCAAGAGCCCCATCCGGCTCGGGATCCCTTTAAAATACCAGATATGGGAAACAGGTGCTGCCAGTTCAATATGCCCCAGACGCTCCCGCCGGACCTTGGAACGGGTTACCTCGACCCCGCAGCGGTCGCAGATGATCCCTTTATAACGAACCCTTTTATATTTTCCGCAGTGGCACTCCCAGTCTCTTGTGGGACCGAAAATTCTTTCGCAGAAAAGGCCGTCGCGCTCCGGTTTGAGAGTCCGGTAATTAATGGTTTCCGGTTTCTTAACTTCCCCGCTTGACCAGGCCCGGATCTGCTCCGGGGAGGCCAGACCTATTCTCATCTGTTCAAAGTTGCTGACATCGAGCATTGAGCCTCACTCCCTTTTTCCCAGGGTTGATGCACGAACAACTACGATTCATCTTCTTCAGCTGCCAGATCGTCCAAAAAGGAACCCCTTCTCTGGCTCACTTTCGCTTTGGCACGGGTACGCCGGGACTGCCGGGTTAAATCTTCGTCTTCTTCGTCTTTGAAATCCAAAAAGTACTCGTCTTCTTCCCCTTTAGCACCGGCAAGAAACTTCTGCCCGAAGCTTCCCCCGCTTCCGGTCAAAAGCCCAAAATCTTCTGCAACATCTTCGATTTCCGGCTCTTCGGCTTCCTCTTCATCCGGCTCTCCTTCCTGGGCAGCCAAACTTTTAGCCTTTCCCGTTTTTGCAGCTGCTGGAACCCTTGCTTCTCCAAGATCCAGGTCGAGTTCCTTGGCGGTTTCGCTGATATCCTCTTCATCTTCCTTGATTTCAATCTCTTCGGCCGTTTCGGAAAGAACCCGGACGTCGAGGCAGAGGCTCTGGAGTTCCTTGATCAAGACTTTAAAGGACTCCGGCACCCCCGGCTCCGGTACATTCTCGCCCTTTACAATCGCCTCGTAGGTTTTCACCCGGCCGACAACATCGTCCGACTTGACGGTGAGAATTTCCTGGAGCGTATAGGCTGCCCCGTAGGCCTCGAGCGCCCACACCTCCATCTCCCCAAACCGCTGGCCTCCAAACTGGGCCTTGCCGCCCAGGGGCTGCTGGGTGACGAGAGAATAAGGCCCCGTCGAGCGGGCGTGGATCTTGTCATCCACAAGATGGGCGAGCTTCAGCATGTAAAGATACCCCACGGTAACCTCGTGGTCGTAGGGCTCGCCCGTCCGCCCGTCGTAAAGCACTGTTTTGCCATTAGGAGGCAAACCGGCGCGCTTTAAGGTTTCGAAGATGTCATTTTCCCGCGCCCCGTCATAGACAGGAGAGGCCACGTAAACCCCCAGTTCGTGGGCTGCCCAGCCCAGGTGGCACTCCAGCACCTGCCCGATATTCATTCGGGAGGGGACACCCAGCGGGTTCAGGACGATCTCGACCGGGGTGCCGTCCGGCAGAAAGGGCATGTCCTCTTCCGGCAAAATTCTGGAAATGACTCCCTTGTTGCCGTGCCGCCCCGCCATTTTGTCTCCGACAGAGATCTTTCTCTTCTGGGCAACATAGACCCGCACCAGCTGGTTCACCCCGGGGGGAAGTTCATCCCCTTTTTCCCGGGAAAAGACCTTGACATCAACCACCCGGCCCGATTCCCCGTGGGGCACCCGCAAAGAGGTGTCCCTGACCTCCCGGGCCTTCTCGCCGAAAATTGCCCGGAGGAGGCGCTCCTCGGCGGTCAGCTCGGTCTCACCCTTCGGCGTCACCTTGCCCACGAGGATATCGCCGGGCCTCACCTCGGCCCCGACCCGGATGATTCCCCTCTCATCCAGATCCTTGAGCACATCCTCCCCCACATTGGGGATGTCCCGCGTGATCTCCTCGGGCCCCAGCTTGGTATCCCGGGCATCACATTCGTATTCTTCAATGTGAATGGAAGTAAAGTAGTCCTCCTTGACAAGCTTTTCGCTGATGAGGATCGCGTCCTCAAAGTTATACCCTTCCCAGGGCATAAACGCGATCAGGACATTCCGGCCGAGGGCCAGTTCCCCTCCTGAAGTACAGGGGCCGTCGGCGATCACATCCCCTGCAGACACGCGCTGGCCCTTGGTAACAATAGGTTTTTGATTGATACATGTCCCCTGGTTCGACCGGGCAAACTTAGTAAGGGTGTAGGTGTCTACAATCCCATCATCACGCCTGATGCAAATCTTGTCGGCGGTTACGCTCTGAACGATCCCGTCGTGATGGGCCGTAATGATCACCCCGGAGTCCCGAGCCACCCGGTGTTCGATTCCGGTGCCCACCAGGGGCGGCTCGGTCCGGAGAAGAGGCACCGCCTGGCGCTGCATGTTGGCGCCCATCAAGGCCCGGTTGGCGTCATCGTGCTCCAGAAAGGGAATCAAAGCCGCCGCGACGCTCACCACCTGTTTCGGAGAAACGTCCATGTAATCAACTTCCGAGGAGGGAACAACAATGATTTCATGTCCGCGCCTGGCGTTGACCCGGGGTGTTGCAAAGCGCCCTTCTTCGTCAAGGGGAGCGTTGGCCTGCGCAATGATGTATTCATCTTCTTCATCGGCCGTAAGGTAAACGATTTCGTCGGTTACAACCCCCCGCTCTTTATCCACCTTCCGGTAGGGGGTCTCGATAAAACCGTATTCGTTGACGCGGGCGTAGGTGCTTAAAGATCCGATTAATCCGATGTTCGGCCCTTCAGGAGTTTCGATCGGACACATCCTCCCGTAATGGGAGTGGTGCACGTCCCGCACTTCAAAACCGGCCCGCTCCCGGCTCAAACCACCCGGCCCCAGGGCGCTCAGCCGGCGCTTGTGGGTTAACTCTGCAAGGGGATTCGTCTGGTCCATAAACTGCGAAAGCTGGCTGCTTCCGAAAAATTCTTTTATGGCTGCCACCACCGGCCGGATGTTGATCAGGGCCTGGGGTGTGATCGTATCAACGTCCTGAATGGTCATCCGCTCCCGGACAACCCTTTCCATCCGGGCGAGGCCAATCCGGAACTGGTTTTGCAGGAGTTCGCCTACAGAGCGGAGGCGCCGGTTTCCCAGATGGTCGATGTCATCCACCTGGCCCTCCCCTTTGATGAGCTTCAGGAGATATTCGACCACCTTAATAATATCCTCTCTGGTCAGGCACCTGGTTTCCCTCGGGACATCCAGCTTCAGCTTTTTATTTAACTTGTAGCGGCCCACGTAACCCAGATCGTAGCGCCGGGGGTCGAAGAAGAGACCCTCCAGAAGCGCCCTTGCACTGTCTATCGTGGGAGGCTCCCCGGGCCGCAGGCGCTTGTAAATCTCCACAAGGGCCTCTTCGTAAGACTGGGTATTGTCCCGCTCCAGGGTTGCTTTGATGCTCTCGTTGTCATCATAAAGCTCGAGAATGCTTGCATTTGTCGAATAGCCCAGGGCGCGGATGAGAACGGTCACGGGAAGTTTTCGGGTCCGGTCAACCCTTACGTAGATGGCATCATGAGGATCTGTTTCCAGTTCCAGCCAGGCCCCCCAGTTCGGGATCACCGTAGCTCCATAGATCTTCTTTCCTGCCGCATCACTGCTGGCGTGGTAGTAAACACCGGGCGACCGGACAAGCTGGCTGACAATGACCCGCTCTGCTCCGTTAATGATAAAGGTTCCCTTTTCAGTCATCAGGGGGAAGTCCCCCATAAAAACATCCTGCTCCTTAATCTCTCCGGTTTCCCGGTTCGTCAGGCGAACTTTTACCCGCAGCGGTGCGGCGTAAGTAACATCCCGCTCCTTGCATTCCTCTACAGTGTATTTTGGTTCTCCCAAGGTGTAATCTATAAACTCAAGAGCCAGGTTGCCTGTAAAGTCCTGGATCGGTGAAACATCGCGAAATAATTCACGCAATCCGACTTTTAAAAACCATTCATAAGACTGCTGCTGAATTTCAATTAAATTCGGCATTTCGAGTACTTCTGAAATGCGCCCGTAATTCCAGCGCTGGTGCTGTCCTGCCTGAATCGGATACGGATAAGCCACGGCACCATCCCTCACTTTTACCTGAAACTTTTCCAGTACACCTTTAAAAATCAAGCTACTGCAATATTTACATTATGCCCCTGCTCACCGGATTCCAAACCACTCTTTGCCAGAAAAAGACAAAAGCAGACCCAACGGACATTCTATAATGCTAGCATAAAAGTAATGCCCTGTCAAGTCTCCGCGATCACTCATTTTTAAAATTTTACCAAGAGGGAAATGGCTCACTCACGGATAAATCTTGTGCCACTTCAAAGCCGCAGTGAGTACTCAGCCGCTGCACAAATCAGATGCGGAAGGCCGCGGATTGCCGCCACGCAGGCGGTCTGGAAGAGCCGGACGGCCCCTGAAAAAAGCGCGGGGCATGGCTGAAAAAATGTAAAGAGCTCCCCTCCTGGCTTCCCGAAGAGAGTCTCTTTACCGGATGAAGCTTTTCTTCCCTCGCTTTCATGGGGAGCGTTTTTCCTCAGAGAGATCTCTCCCGTCAGGCGGCCTGCAGCCCCTGTCTGCCGGCGGGACGACTACTTAACTTCAACCTCCGCTCCGGCCTCCTGGAGTTTTGCTTTGATGGCCTCTGCCTCTTCTTTGCCGATCTTCTCTTTCACCGGCTTTGGAGCATTGTCAACAAGCTCTTTTGCCTCTTTCAGCCCAAGCCCCGTAATCTCTCGAACCACCTTGATTACGTTGATCTTCTTGTCTCCGGCAGCTTTCAAAATAACGTCAAATTCGGTTTTCTCCTCTTCGGCCGGGGCTTCTACAGCCGCGGGGGCAGGGCCTGCTGCCATCGCAACCGGAGCCGCAGCGGTTACCCCAAACTCCTCCTCCAGGGCTTTTACCAGTTCTGCAAGCTCCAGAACCGTCATTCCCTTAACCGCTTCGATAATTTCCGCTACCTTGCTCATTGTTAACCTCCTAACTGATTTTAATAAAACTTTTTTAATCAGGTCTTCCGGAAAATTAGCCGGCTGCCTTTTGTTTTTGTTCCTGAACCGCCTTCAGGGCGTAAACCAGCTTCCGCAAAGGCCCCTGTAAAACCGAACTCAGCCCCACAAGGGGTGAAAGAAAACCTCCCACCACTCTCGAAATCAAAACTTCCCGGCCGGGAAGGTCGGCCAGGTATTTTATTTCCTCAAACCCCACGAGCCGGCCTTCAACAAGGCCACCCTTGATGTCGAGGCTGCGGGTTGTTTTGGTGAAATCCATCAGCAGCTTGGCAGGAACCACAGGGTCCCGGAAATCAAAGGCAACCGCCGTGGGCCCCGTCAGGAACCGATCGATCCCTTCAATCCCGCCCTGCTGCGCCGCCAGCCTGATCAAGGTGTTTTTAACAACGCGGAATTCGGAACCAGCCTCCCGGAAGGACTTTCGGAGCTGGTTGGCTTCGGCCACATTCAGGCCCCGGTAATCGGTGAAAATGGCTGCCCGGGAGGACTTAAGCTTTGCTTCGAGTTCTGCTACAACCCTCTTCTTTTCTTCGAGCTTTAGCATTCTGCTCCTCCTCACAAAAAGTTAACCCTCCGCAGACAGCAGAGGGCAAAAAGCATCCTGATCCCCTGACCTCGGTAGGCGGCAGCAACCTTTAAGCCCTTTGGCACCTACTGTCTCCGGTCGCGCAAATTTAATATAGCAAACAAGAAAACCTCGGTCAAGCTTTTCTAGAACTTAGCTGGCGGCTTTCTGGGGGTTGATCTTAATCCCCGGGCCCATTGTCGAAGAAACGGTGATGCTTTTCAGGTACTGGCCGCGGGCTGCGGCAGGCTTTGCCTTAATTACGGCCTCCATGAAGGTCCTGAAGTTCTCAAGGAGGTTTTCCAGCGGGAAGGAAACCTTCCCGATCGGGACGTGCAGAATTCCCGTCTTATCCGCGCGGTACTCGATTTTACCCGCTTTAATCTCTTTCACCGCCCGGCCCACGTCAAAGGTTACCGTTCCCGTCTTCGGGTTGGGCATCAACCCCCGCGGCCCGAGCAGTTTCCCCAGTTTTCCCACCTTGCTCATCATGTCCGGCGTGGCAACGGCAACCTCAAAGTCCAGCCAGCCGCCCTGGATTTTTTCGATCAGTTCTTCTGCTCCCACATAGTCGGCTCCCGCTTCTTGAGCCTCCTCGGCCTTTTCGCCCTTCGCAAAAACAAGCACCTTGCGGGATTTTCCGGTGCCGTGGGGAAGCACAACCGCTCCCCTCACCTGCTGGTCAGCGTGGCGGGGATCGATTCCCAGGCGCACAGAAACCTCTACAGTTTCGTCAAACCTGGCCAGGGCTGTCTCCTTGACCAGCCTCAGGGCTGCTTCGGGTTCGTATAAAACGCCTCGTTCGATCTTCTTTAAAGCTTCCCGGTACTTCTTGCCTCGCTTCGGCATCACTACCCCTCCTTTGTGGTTCGCGCGGATTGCTCCTCCCACATTCTCCTAATCGACAACCTCGATTCCCATGCTCCGGGCCGTCCCCTCAATCATCCTTGCCGCAGCCTCGAGATCTGCTGCATTGAGATCCCGCATTTTTAGTTCGGCAATTTCCCGGACCTTGGCGCGCGTTACCTTCCCGACCTTCTTACGGTTGGGCTCGCCGGAACCAGACTCAATTCCCGCCGCCTTCTTCAAAAGAATGGAAGCCGGCGGCGTCTTGCAGATAAAGCTGAAGGAACGATCCTGGTATATTGTCACCTCAACAGGAATAATCATTCCTGCCTCGGCGGCGGTACGCTCGTTGAACTCCTTGCAGAAAGCCATAATGTTGACACCATGCGGGCCCAAAGCTGATCCTACCGGGGGCGCCGGGGTGGCTTTACCGGCCGGGATATGAAGCTTTACCACGGCAGTAACTTTTTTTGCCATTTCCTGTCCTTCCCTTCTTAAAAATAAATTTCTCAATCTAACTTTTCAATCTGCGTGAAGTCCAGTTCAACCGGGGTCTCCCGCCCGAACATCGAGACGAGCACCTTCAGTTTGTTCTTTTCAGGGTAAATCTCCTCCACCGTGCCGATGAAATTTTCAAAGGGCCCGGCGATCACGCGGACGCTTTCGCCCAGGTCCAGATCGATCTTTGTGCGCGCCTCCTCCAATCCCATCTGCCGCATAATCGCCCGCACCTCGGCCGGCTGCAGGGGAACCGGCTTGTTCCCAGTCCCAACAAAACCGGTTACACCGGGTGTATTCCGAACCACGTACCAGGAGTCGTCTGTCAAGATCATCTCCACCAAAACATAACCGGGAAAAACCTTTCGCTTGGAAACGCGGCGTTTTCCATCCTTGATTTCGATTTCATCCTCCATGGGCACGAGGACGCGGAAAATCTTGTCCTGCATCCCCATGGACGCCACCCGCTTTTCCAGGTTTGCCTTCACCTTGTTTTCATAGCCGGAATAGGTGTGAATTACAAACCACTTCTTTTCCATAAAGACAAGGGACCTCGCGGCCCCCACCTCCCCGGTTCGTTTTGATAGAAACGGGCAACCTACAGGAGCAATTCCAGGATCCGGCTGAGAATTGAATCCGCGATCCAGATCAGGAATGCCACAAAAGCCACCGAGCTTAAGACCACCGAAGTATAAACAATAATTTCTGAACGGTTGGGCCAGTGTACTTTCTTGAGTTCACCCCATGCACTTTGGAAAAACCGGGCGGCTTCCTGGAAAAATCTCCGTTTGGCCTTCTCCCTGACATCTTTTGCCCGGTGGGGCCGGCTCTCTTTCGCGGCATGTTCTCTGCCTTTGACCGCGCTTTTCTTCTCTTCTTTCTCCCGGGATTGATTTCCGCGCGGCTTGACGAGCCTCAAGAGTGAACCCGCTTTCCACTGCGGAACAACTTCCCCCGTATTCTCGCTTTTTTCCTTTGCCGCTCCGGGCTTTGCCCCCTCAGACCGAATCTTCCCGCCCTTCCGCGCTTTTACCGCTCCGGCCTTCTTTCCCATCTGGCCCTCACTTCCTTCTCAATTGATCCCTTTCCCAGAAAAGAACACCTTACTTCGTCTCCCGGTGAAGGGTATGTGTCTTACAAACAGGACAGTATTTCTTCAGCTCCAGACGTTCGGGATTTTTTTTCTTATTTTTTTCCGTTGCATAGTTACGGTTCTTGCACTCCGTACATGCCAGCGTAATCCCAACGCGCAATGGCGCCACCTCCTGAACTGCAACGTACCGCGTCTACTTTAGCACAGTCCCGTACCCCTGTCAATACGAGAAAAAGGCCGGGGAATCTCACAAAACCTTTTAACCCATCCCTGGCCGCCGCCGGGAACAGGAAAAATCAGGTGATCGATCGCGGCGAAAGAGCCATCGAGTAGGGCAGCGCTAGGTGATCAGTCTAGCGCTGTCCCTCTCACAGAACCGTGCGTACGGGCCACGTACACGGCTCCTGGCAAACCTCAGTCGTTAGCTTTCATAATAACGATGCAAGATGCCAACCTCATATCTCTCGAGGTTA